>JBEVKA010000138.1:0-3305 GCA_040509855.1 Steroidobacter sp. | reverse complement strand
GACCTTGATGTCGGTTTCCTTGGTCTTGCGAGTCACGGCAGCGACGCGAGCTGTCGATGTAAGGCGCGCGACGATCTCGGGCCACGTGTCTCCCGGTGTTTCCTCGGTGCGGATGCGAATGCCCTGAATGCCGAGATTGCGCGCCAGCTCCAGATCGGTCTCGCGATCGCCGATGACATAGCTGTGCTGCTTGTCGATGGGGTTGGCGCGCAGATAATCATCCAGCAAACCTGTCTTCGGCTTGCGGCAATTGCAGCCATCCGACGGAGTGTGCGGGCAGATGAATTCCTCCGCGAACTTGATTCCTTGCGAGGCCAGCAGCTCGCGCAGGAATTCGTGCGGCTCACGGAATGTCGGTTCGGGAAAGCTCGCCGTGCCCAGGCCATCCTGATTGCTCACCATCACGAGTGTATAGCCTGCGTCACGCAGGCGTTGCAGCGCCGAGATCACGTCGGGCACGAGGCGAAACTTTTGCAGGCTGTCGATCTGTTTGTCCGCGGGCTCGACGATCAAGGTGCCGTCGCGATCGATGAACAGAATGCGTTGCGCGCTCATGCCACTGCCCCTGACGCTTCGTCGATGCCTTTCAACAGGCGATCGTTTTGTTCGGGCGTGCCGACCGAAATGCGCAGGCAGGTCCCAAGACCCGGCTGCGAGCGCGGGTCGCGAATGATGAGCCCTGCCTTCAGCGCGGCGCGGAGCACGGCATCGGCGTCGAAACAATCCACCAGGATGAAATTGGAGTCACTCGGCCACACGCGCCGGATCAGGGGCAGCGGTGCGAGTTGCTCGATCAATCGGGCTCGCTCGCTCAGGATGGACGCGATGCGCTCCTTGGATTCCGCGACATGCTCGGCATCCGTGTACTTGAGCACGGTCTCGATTGTCTGTGTCGGCAATGCATACGGAGTAATTACGCGCGCAAGCAAACTGACGATGTCCTCATGCGCAAGCAGCGCTCCGCAGCGGGCGCCGGCCAGGGCGTAAGCTTTCGACAGCGTGCGCAGGATCACCAGATTTGGAAAGCGCTCCAGATCCTCGGACAGGCTGGGAATGCCGGCGAACTCGACATACGCCTCGTCGACCACGATCAGCGACTTGTTGGTCAGCTGACCGCAGAGCACTTCGATGGCGGCGCGTTCGATCAAGTTGCCGGTGGGATTGTTGGGTGTGCAGACGAAGACGAGTTTGACGTGCTCGCGCCACGCAGCCAGCACACCTTGCACGTCGAGCTCGAAGCCGCGATCTTTCATCAGTGGCACTTCGATCACGCCCGCGCCTTGAATCTTCGCGGACACCTTATACATGCCGAACGTAGGTGGGCAGATCAGCACGCTGTCGACGCCGGCGCGACAGAATGCGCGCACCAGCAGGTCGATGCCTTCATCGCTGCCGCGTCCCGCGAGCACATTCTTCGGCGCCACGTTGTAGAGCTGCGCGAGATGAGCGATCAAATCGTCCGGCTGCGGCTCGGGATAGCGATTCAAACCGGCGTGCGTTTCATCGCCGCCCGCGCGCCAGGGCATTTCATTGGCGTGCATGCGTTCCAACGTCGGCTCCCAAGCCGCGTGTTGATAGGGCTGGAGCGAGAGAATGTCCGGCCGGGCCAGTTGCAGAATGGGATTCATGATGGAGTCGCGAGTTGGCGCAGACGCACTTGCACGGCGTTGGCGTGAGCATCCAGGCCTTCGAGGCCAGCGATGGTGATCGCCGTGGGGCCGAGATCGCGCAGACCGTCGGCGCTGAGCTCTTGCACCGTGATGCGCTTTTGAAAATCGAGCAGCGACAGTCCGCTGTACGCACGAGCGAAGCCATACGTCGGCAGCACGTGGTTGGTGCCGCTGCAGTAGTCGCCCATGGTCTCCGGTGTCCATGCGCCAAGAAACACCGAACCGGCGTTCCGAATGCGAGGCAGCCAGTTACGTGCTTGCGCGACCTGGACGATCAGATGCTCGGGTGCATAAGCATTGCTCAATTCGAAGGCGGCTTCCAAGGAAGCGACCAGGAACAAGCGAGCGTGATTGATCGATTCGCGCAGCGTGCTTTCCCGGCCGAGGCGTTGCATTTGTGTTTCGAGCTGTTCGAGCGTTGCCTGCGCCAATGCGCGTGAGGTGGTCACGAGAATCGCTTGCGCGTCGGCGCTATGTTCGGCCTGCGCCAGCAAATCGGCGGCGACGAACTCTGCATTCGCTTTGTCGTCGGCAATGACCAGCACCTCCGACGGACCCGCGGGCAGGTCGAGCGCCGCACCGTCGGGATCGTTGGCGACGAGGATTTTCGCTGCCGTCACCCACGAATTGCCGGGACCGAACACTTTGTCGACTTTGGGAATGCTGGCTGTTCCATAAGCCATCGCAGCGATCGCTTGAGCGCCGCCGACTTTAAACACGCGCTGTACGCCACACAGCTTGGCGGCGACCAGCACGGCCGGATCCGCCGTACCATCTTTTCGTGGCGGCGTGCAGACGATGCGAGTCGGGCAGCCGGCAATGCTGGCTGGCACGGCGAGCATGACGATCGTCGAGGGTAGGGGAGCGACGCCCGCGGGAGCATACAAACCCACGGCATCGACCGCACGGAAGTGACGTTCGCAGATCACGCCGGGCGATGTTTCGACGCGCAGCGGATCGCTCAATTGCGCTTCGTGGAAGCGCTTCACGTTGCTGATCGCTCGCTCGAGCGCGGCGCGCTGCTCTTGAGTCAGGGTGCGCTCCGCCGCTGCGAATTCAGTAGCGTCGACTTCGAGTGATGATAGGGACACGCCATCGAAACGACGTGTGAATTCGAGCAGCGCTTCGTCACCGCGTGCCCGCACTTCCTTGACGATCTCGCTGGCGCGTTGATGCAAGGCGTCGGCATCCGTTTGCGCCGGACGCCGTAAAGCGTTCCGCCGCTCGGTTGGCGACAACTTCGCCCAATCCAAAATCGCCGGTTGCATGGAGTTACTCACGCGAGCATCTTTTCCACCGGAAGCACCAGGATCGCGCTCGCGCCGGCGCTTTTCAGGCTTTCCAGGGTTTCCCAGAACACGTTTTCACGACACACCGCATGCACCGCGACTTTATCGCCCGTGCCGTCGAGCGGCACGATGGTTGGCGATTCGCTGCCGGGGAGCAATTTGCGAATGTCGGCAAGTTTGGAGCGCGGCGCGTGGAGCATGATGTATTTGCTCTCTTTCACCTGTTGCACACCATCGATGCGCATGGTCAGGCGATGCAGCCAGTCCTGTTTCTCCGGCGACACCGGCACGGGGGTGGTGATGATGGCCGCCTGGCTCTCCAGGATGGTCTCCGCTTCCCATAGAT
>JBEVKA010000137.1:0-10143 GCA_040509855.1 Steroidobacter sp. | reverse complement strand
GAGAGGCGCTCCGATCTTGCCCGCGCCCCCAGGTCCCGCAACCCGGGTCCTCAGATCGCTTCGCCTCGAGCGCCTCCCAGCGGTCGAATTTCTGCAGCAGCAGTGCCTCGATGTCCTCGGATCGTTTGCGGTCCGCTTTGATCTGATCGGCGCTTTGCCGATGGTAGTCGGCTCCGCTCATGCGAGCCGTCAGTGCCTGCTGTTCCTGCTCAAGCTGTTCGATTTCCTTCGGCAGTTGCTCGAGCTCGCGTGCGTCCTTGTAGCTGAGTTTGGCGGGTGCTGCGGGCTGTGCGGTGGCCGACTTTGATTCGGACTTCGCTTTGAGAGAAGCGCTCGCGACGGGCGTGCGTCGTTGCGACAGCCAATCGGAGTAGCCGCCCACGTACTCCTGCCACTTGCCGTTGCCTTCGGCAACCAGCGTCTGCGTCACGACGTTGTCGAGGAACGCGCGATCGTGGCTCACCAGCAGCAGCGTGCCGGGATAGTTCTGCAATGTATCTTCGAGCAGCTCCAGCGAATCGATGTCCAGATCGTTGGTGGGCTCGTCCATCACCAGCACATTCGCGGGCCGGGCGAACAGTCGCGCCAATAGCAAACGATTACGCTCGCCGCCGGACAGCGCCTTCACCGGCGAGTTGGCGCGCTGTGAGGAGAACAGGAAATCGCCGAGATAGGTCATGACGTGCTTGCGCTCGCTGCCGATCTCGATCCAGTCGGAGCCGGGGCTGATGGTTTCGACCACGGACTTGTCCGGATCCAGCTGTTCACGCAGCTGGTCGAAGTACGCGACCAGCAAGTTCGTGCCCAGGCGTACTTTGCCGCCGTCTGGTTCGAGCTTGCCGAGGATGAGTTTGATGAGCGTCGACTTGCCCGCGCCGTTGGGGCCAATCAGGCCAAGGCGATCGCCGCGCATGATGCGCATGGACAGATCGCGAACGATCGGGCGTTCGCCGAACGACTTGGCCACATCCGTCAGCTCGGCTACGAGCTTGCCGGAGCGCTCGCCCGAGTCGAGCATGAGCTTGACGCTGCCCATTTGTTCGCGACGAGCGGCGCGTTGCTCACGTAACGATTCCAGTCTGCGCACGCGACCTTCGTTGCGCGTCCGGCGCGCCTCGACGCCTCTGCGAATCCAGACTTCTTCCTGCGCCCAGAACTTGTCGAACTTGCGATTGACCACGTCCTCGGCCGCCAGCTGTTCGCTCTTGCGAGTTTCATACGTGGCGAAGTTGCCGGGATAGGAGCGCAGCAGGCCGCGATCCAGCTCCACGATGCGTGTGACGACGCGATCCAGGAATGCCCGGTCGTGGGTGACGACGATGGCGGCGGGGCCTTTTATCAGCAATTCTTCCAGCGCGGTGATGCCGTCGATGTCGAGATGGTTGGTGGGCTCGTCGAGCAGCAGCAGATCCGGCTGCAGCGCCATCGCGAGCGCCAGGGCAGCTCGTTTGCGTTCACCGCCCGATGTTGTTTCAGGCGCACGTTCGGCGGCGACGCCGAGGCGATGTAAGAATTCACTGAGCCTGGCGTCGATCCGCCAGCGCTCGCGCTCGTCATGGATCTGATCGATCTTGCCGCGTGCGATCAAACTGTCGCGCACAGTCTCGGCAGGAGGTAACAACGGTTCCTGCTCGACGAGCACGACGTTGAGACCGTCCTGCCGCGCCAGCTCGCCGTCATCCAGCGGCGCCAGTCCGGTGATGATTTTCAGCAGCGACGATTTGCCGGTGCCGTTGCGTCCGATCAAACCGACGCGCTCGCGCTCGTCGATGGCGAAGCTGGCGCGATCCAGCAGGGGATGCAGGCCATAGGCGAGTTCGGCGTTGCGAAGCGTGAGCAGGGGCATCGGCGGTGGGCGAAGGTCGAGCTGGCGGGGCCCGCATCATAACTGCCCGGCGCTGTAGAGTGGGGGCGTAGAATAGGGACATGAGAATCGCCAAGCCGCTGCTGCTGGTCACCACGCCCATCGGTCTCGCTGTCGGCTTGTACGAAGGCTGGCGTCTGGCCGGCGGTCTGGTGTTCATCATGGCCGCGCTGATAATGGTGATCGCGGCGGCGTTTGGCACAGTGATCTGGACGATTCGCCGCGAGCGTGCCGAAGAGCAAAAGAAACAGCAGGCTCAGCAGCAGCCCCGACAGTAGTTGTAGCGCTCAGCGCTTGTCGACCACCAGGCTCTGGATCGCGCGCCCGAAATAACCTCGCTCATCGCCCAGTCTGGCGAACGCCAGTCCGGCGCCGTGATCGCCCAGCCAGGTCTGCGCGTCGAGCAGGATCCACTCGCCCACCGGCATGCGCGCCAGGCTGATCGTGAGATCGGCGTTGATGAAAGTCCATTGATCGAAATCCAGCGGCGACGACGTGCCGTTGCAAAAGTCGCCGGTCAACGCTGCGCGCATCAACGGCGTGATCGCTTCGCCTTCGATGATCGGTCGATGCGCGTGAAACCAGATCGCCGCCGGTCCGGGTGACAGGAATTCACCGCGCACTGCGCGCAATGTCACACCGTGGCCGAAGTGTGGGCGGTCGTCGCTGAAACGTAGTTGTTGTGTTGTTCCTGCTTCCGGGCCGGGCACCGTGATGGGCTCGTCGGCGACACCCTCGGGCCACTGCATATCGGCCTTGCGAATCTTGAGCACGCTGGCGCGCACGCACGCGACGCCTTCATGAAGCAAAGTCACATTGCACACCTGGATCTTGCGACCCTCGCGCGTCACTTCGATGTTTATTTCCAGCGGCGCGACTGGAATCGGCCGCAGGAAATCGAAGGTCATGCGAGTGACTTGCATGGGATCGCGCGTGGGCATGCGCTCCACGGCCCATGCAATCAGCGATGCGGGTGCGCCGCCGTGCTGCAGGCCGGGATCCCAGGGACCGGCGGAGCAGGGCTGTGCGTGAGCGATGGTGCCGTCGACTCTATAAACGTAGGTCATCGCGTACCGTATGTCATTGCGCCATGTGCCGAAGCGCCGCGGCGGTCGCGGCGTCGGCGGGAAAGAAAGTTTCCAGCGCCAATTCTGACAGAGTCACGTCGATCGGTGTGCCGAACACGGTGATGGTGCTGATGAAGCTCAGCACGCCGGCCGGTGTCGCGAGGCGGAACGGCACCACGAACGCATTCGCTGCTTCGGTTTCCGAGATGCGAGCGGACATTTCCGGCGCGGGATAACTGCTCAGCTCTTCATGCAACGAGATCAGTGTGGTGTCGGCGGATATTTCTATTTGTCGGCGCAGGCGTGCGAGCAGATGAATGCGCCACTGCGCGAGATTCACGATGCGAGGCGCGAGCCCATCGGGATGCAGGCTCAGGCGCAGCACGTTGAACGGCGGTTCCAGCAGTTTGGGATTGGCATCGGCCAGGAACGGCGCAACGGCACGATTCGCCGCGAGCAGATTCCAGTGGCGATCGACCGCGATGGCGGGATATGGCTCGTGGCCTTTGAGCACCAGCTCCATGGCTTCGCGCGCCGATTGCAGCGCTGGATCGTCCAATTTGCGTTCGGCGAACACGGGTGCGAAACCCGCGGCGACCAGCAACGTGTTGCGCTCTCGAAGCGGCACTTCCAGCAGTTCGGTCAGTTTCAGCAGCATGTCGCGGCTGGGGCGGGAGCGGCCGGTCTCCAGAAAGCTCAAATGCTTGGAGGAGATTTCGGCTTCGACGGCGAAATCCAGCTGGCTCAGGCGTCGTCGCTGACGCCATTCGCGCAGCAGATCGCCGACAGGTCGGGTTGCGTTCATGAGCCGACAATAGCTCACGCGCAGGCAGCGCCTCCATTACCTGGCGGGTAATCGACTGCCCGCGCGCCTCGACCCAAGATGTCCCGGCGATTTCATCCAATGGGCGATTTCAACCAAGCGAGGACATCATCATGACTGCCATTCAATCTTCCACGTTCCTGCGCCGGGTGCTGTTGCTGGATGCGGCGAGCAGCGGTGCGATGGGCGTATTGCTGTTGACGTGCGGTGGCCTGCTGTCGGGGTTGCTCAATCTGCCGGCGGAGCTGTTACGCGAAGCCGGAATACTGTTAGTACCCTTTGCGCTGGCGGTTGGTTTTCTAGGCACGCGTGATCGTTTGCCGCGAGCCGCGGTTTGGGTCGTTATCGCCATCAATGCGATCTGGGCCGTCGACAGCGTGGTGCTGTTGTTCACCGGTTGGGTGCAGCCGAATCTTCTCGGCTCGGTGTTCGTGCTGGGCCAGGCGGCGTTCGTCGCGGTCATGGCGGAGCTGGAGGTGATCGGCATGCGCAAGTCGCCGGCCGTCGCTGTCGCCCGCTCGTGACCCGGCCCTGAACGCGTCCCGGAGCGGCCGCTGCATCTGACCCGATCCACGCTGCGATATGCTCGGACAGTGCCGCTCCTTTTTCCGGGGCTTGAGCGGCCGGCCGACATTTTCGGTACAGTCCTGCTCCTGGACCGCAGCATGGGTAATCGCTCGGCATGAATCACACACGAGTCCTCGCCGCCGCCAGCCTGGCTGCCATCGCCACCCTGGTCAGTGCCCCCAGCGCCCACGCCGGGCAGGTCGGGTTCTATATCGGCGGCCAATACGGCCAGACCAGCAAGGACGTGGTCATCCAGGACTTCGACGCCTTCGCGGCCGGGCTCTACGACACCTTCGGTTTCACGCCCACCTCGATCACGTCGTCGCTGGACGACAGCTTCAATGGGTACGGCTTCTATGGCGGCTACCGATTCAACACCCACCTGGCGGTCGAGGGTGGTTATTTCAATCTCGGCAGCTTCAAGCACCGTTCCCGGGCCATGGGCAGCATCGGCGGCCTGCCGTCGAACGCGCAGGTGAATTTCGACGGCGAGACCTCCGGAATTACCGTGGCCGCGCTCGGCGTGTGGCCGATGAGCTATCGCTGGGAAATCTATGGACGCGGCGGCGTGCTGTTCGCGAGCAATACCGCGTCGATCTACTACGCCGATATCCAGGGCCCGGTGCCGGGCGAGTTCTCGGAGAACAGCGTCGACATGCTGGCGGGCATCGGCACCAGCTTCACCTTCCTGGAAATCTACGACCTGCGCCTGGAATTCCAGCGAGTGTTCGACGCGGGCGACGAGTCCGTCGGCGAAGGCGACGCGGACACGATCTCGCTCGGCATCTCCGTGGTGTTTTAGGCTCCCAGGACGATTTCCACCGGCCGGTGCACTCCCAACTCCGCGCATAGCTGCTCGGGGTGGCGGATTTTCCAGATCGCAAGGTCCGCGCGCGCGCCGACGCGTAGTACACCTCGATCTTCCAGTCCCAGTGCGCGAGCGGCATTGATCGTCACGCCGCGCCATGCTTCCGTCGCCGTCAAACGAAATATCACGCACGCCATATTCATCGCCGTGAGCAGCGACGCGAGCGGCGACGTGCCGGGATTGCAGTCGGTCGATACCGCCATGGCTACTTGCAGCTCGCGCAAGCGCTCGATGGGCGGCAGCTTGGTCTCGCGCAAATAATAAAACGCGCCCGGCAGCAAACCGGCGACCACGCCTTGCTCGGCCATGCGTTGCAGGGAACGTTCGGACGCATATTCCAAATGATCGGCGGACAGCGCGCCACAGTCCGCCGCGATTTCTCCGCCCGAGCCGTCGCTCAACTGATCGGCGTGCAATCTCAGTTGCAGGCCATGGCGACGCGCCTGTTCGAACACGCGGCGTGTTTGTTCCTGGGTGAAAGCGATGCGCTCACAAAAAACATCCACGGCGTCGGCGAGTCTGGCTGCGGCGGCCGCGGGCAACATGTCATCGCACACGTGACGTACATAGTCATCCTGGCGGCCGGCGAATTCAGGTGGCAGCGCGTGCGCGCCGAGAAATGTTTTTATCACGGTGAGCCCGGTGTGCTCGCCGATGCGTCGCGCGACGCGCAGCATCTTCAGCTCATTGGCCAGATCGAGCCCGTAGCCCGATTTGATTTCGAGTGTCGTGACACCTTCAGATGCGAGGGCCAGCGCTCGCGGCAGCGACTGCTCGAACAACTCGTCGTCACTGGCCGAGCGAGTGGCGCGCATCGTCGACACGATGCCGCCGCCGGCGCGTGAAATTTCCTCATAAGTCGCGCCTCGCAGCCGGGCGGCGAATTCGTTGCTGCGGTCACCGGCGTATACAAGATGCGTGTGGCATTCGATCAGGCCGGGTGTGATCCATTGGCCGTGGGCTTCGGTGACGGTGTGGGCGGACCACTGAATTGCCGCCAATTGCTCGCGACTGCCGAGCCATGCGATGCGTCCATCCTTGATGGCCAGGACGGCATCCCGGTATTCACCGAGTCCTTCGGCTTGATCCACGGTCAACAAATGAGCGCCGATCCAGATGCGGTCCCAGGACTGTGTCGATGGCGGGTGGTGAGCTTTCATCGCGCCACAGTCTTATACTCGGGCGCATGTCCATGCAATCCCGTTATCGGTTCACCCATGCGTGGCTGGCCGACGGCTGGCGCCGCAACGTGGTGATCTCGGTCGATCCCGAGGGCGACATCGTCGACATCTCGGCCGAGGATACGGTCACCACGGCGCGACAGATCAACGGCGCGGCGATTCCCGGCATGCCCAACGTTCACAGCCATGCGTTTCAGCGCGCCATGGCGGGACTGGTCGAACAGCGCAGTGGCCGCGACGACAGTTTCTGGACCTGGCGCGAGACCATGTACGAGCACGCCAGTCTGATGACGCCGGAATGTCTCAATGCCATCGCCGCGCAGTTGTATGCGGACATGGTCAAGGCCGGTTATACGTCCGTGTGCGAATTTCATTATGTGCACAGTCATGGCGAACATCGCTCGCACGAAGATCGTCTCGCGATGTGCCGGGCGCTGATGGATGCGGCGACGACGGCAGGCATCGGCTTGACGTTGCTGCCGACGCTGTATCAAACATCCGATTTCGGTTCGGCGCCGCCGACCGCGCGGCAGCGGCAGTTCACGATGGAGACGCGCGACTATCTTCACCTGCTCGGCGCGTTGCGTGAGTCGGGGCGCTCGGCACAATTCGAAATCGGCATCGGCCTGCACAGCTTGCGCGCGGTGCCACCCGAATCGTTGCAAGCCGTGCTCGATGCGCGTCGTGACACCGAAGTGGTTCATATTCACATCGCGGAGCAGAAGCGCGAGGTCGCGGCATGTGAGCAGCACTTCGGCCGCCGTCCGATCGAGTGGCTGACCGAGAACGCGGCGTTGGACAAGCGCTGGTGCCTGGTGCACGCCACGCACGCAACCGAACAGGAGTTGCAGAAGGTCGCCGCAACTGGCGCGGTCATCGGACTTTGCCCGACGACGGAAGCGAATCTCGGCGACGGCGTGTTTGCGCTGGATACCTGGCTGGCCGCGGGCGGAGCATTCGCCATCGGTTCGGACAGCCATATCTCGCTGTCGCCGATCGAGGAGTTGCGCTGGCTGGAGTATCAGGCGCGATTGTTCCGGCAGCAGCGTAATGTATTGAGCGCCGATGGTGCTTCGGGCGGAGCAATGTTGTGGCGTAAAGCATGTGAGGCCGGCGCGAATGTCACGGGTCGCAACATTGGCGCGCTCGTCGTCGGGAAGCGTGCGGACATCGTCGTGCTCGATGCGACGTCGCCATTGTTTGCAGCGCGCAGCGACAACGCCATCATCGACACGTTTGTGTTTGCTGGCACTAGCGAGTCAGTGCGCGATGTGATGGTGGGCGGTCGCTGGCTGGTGCAGGATCGCCGGCACTTCGCCGAAACGGCGGTTTCCGCCGGCTACAAGCGCGCCGTGCAGGCACTTCAGAATGGATTGAAGGGGAAATGACATGAATGCATTGACTCGGCCCGCCGCCGATCGCCGGCCCCTCGATCGTAGTCAGGGAGCCCGCAAGGTTCGCGCGCCGCGCGGTTCGCAACTGACGGCGAAGAACTGGCTGACCGAAGCGCCGCTGCGGATGCTGATGAACAATCTGGATCCGGAAGTGGCCGAGAATCCCGACGAGCTGGTGGTGTACGGCGGCATCGGGCGCGCTGCGCGCAATTGGGAATGTTTCGATCGCATCGTCGACACGCTGCGCGCGTTGCAGGCGGATGAAACATTGCTGATTCAGTCAGGCAAGCCGGTTGGCGTGTTCCGCACGCACGAAGACGCGCCGCGCGTGCTGATCGCCAATTCCAACTTGGTGCCCAAGTGGTCCACCTGGGAACATTTCAATGAGCTGGATCGCCGCGGCCTGATGATGTTCGGCCAGATGACCGCGGGCTCGTGGATCTACATCGGCAGCCAGGGCATCGTGCAAGGCACGCATGAAACATTCGTCGAAATGGGACGGCGGCATTTCGGCGGCAAGCTGCAAGGCAAATGGATTCTGACCGCGGGGCTCGGCGGCATGGGCGGCGCGCAGCCGTTGGCTGCGACCATGGCGGGTGCGAGCATCCTGTGTATCGAGTGTCAGTTGAGCCGCATTCAAAAGCGTTTGGAAACCCGCTACATCGACGTGCATGCGCCGTCGCTCGACGCCGGTTTGCAAATGATTACGGAAGCAACCGCAGCCGGCCGCGCGATTTCAGTCGCTGTGCTGGGTAATGCCGCGGAAATTCTTCCCGAGCTGTTGAAGCGCGGCGTGCGTCCGGATGCGGTGACGGATCAAACCTCTGCCCACGACCTGGTGAATGGTTACTTGCCGATCGGCTGGAGCGTGGAGAAGTGGCAGGAGATGCGCACGCGTGATCCGGCGACGGTCGTGAAAGAGGCGCAGCGCTCCGCGGCCGTTCACGTCAAGGCGATGCTCGAATTTCATGCACTGGGCATTCCGGTGTTCGACTATGGCAACAACATTCGCCAGGTCGCGCTCGATGAAGGCGTGAAGAATGCGTTCGATTTCCCTGGTTTCGTGCCCGCGTACATTCGTCCGCTGTTTTGTCGCGGCGTCGGGCCGTTCCGCTGGGTCGCACTGTCGGGCGATCCCGAGGACATCTATCGCACCGACGCCAAGGTGAAAGAGCTGATTCCCGACGATCCGCACTTGCATCGCTGGCTGGACATGGCGCGCGAGCGCATCAGCTTTCAAGGCTTGCCCGCGCGCATCTGCTGGGTTGGCCTGGGCCAGCGTCATCGGCTGGGACTGGCTTTCAATGAAATGGTGAAGTCGGGCGAGCTCAAGGCGCCGATCGTGATCGGCCGCGATCATCTGGATTCCGGCTCGGTCGCCAGTCCCAATCGGGAGACCGAGGCGATGCAGGACGGTTCGGACGCGGTTTCCGATTGGCCGCTGTTGAATGCGTTGCTCAACACCGCGAGCGGCGCGACGTGGGTGTCGTTACATCATGGCGGCGGCGTGGGCATGGGATATTCGCAGCACGCCGGCGTCGTCATCGTTTGCGACGGCACCGAAGCGGCGGGCAAACGTATCGCTCGCGTGCTCTGGAACGATCCGGGCACGGGCGTGATGCGGCATGCGGATGCCGGTTACGCTGAAGCGATTCAGTGCGCGCGGGACAACGATCTCAACCTGCCGATGCTGTGATGGAAACAAAGTGAACATCTACGATTTCCATCGCGGCTCGGTGCCGTTGCTCATCAGCGTTCCGCACGCAGGGACGTTCGTTCCAGAAGACATCGCATGTCGGTTCACATTGGCGGGCAGCCATCTGGCCGACACCGACTGGCACGTCCACAAGCTTTATGACTTCGCGCGCGAGCTGGGCGCATCGATCGTGGCAGCGAACTATTCGCGCTACGTCGTAGATTTGAATCGCGCTCCCGATTCGGCCTCATTGTATGAATCGAATCCGACGTCGCCGGTGTGTCCGATCCTGGCCTTCAACGACCACCCCATCTACATGGCGGGCCAGGAGCCGGATCAGGCCGAGATTGCATCGCGCGTCGAACAGTACTGGCAGCCTTATCATCGGCGCATCGCGGCCGAGCTGGCACACATGCGCGATCAACATGGCTACGCGTTGTTATGGGATGCGCATTCCATCGCGAGTGAAGTGCCCGGGTTGTTCACGGGCGTGTTGCCGGAATTCAACTTCGGCACGCGCGACGATGCGAGCTGTCCGCGTGCCATCGCGGAGCAGTTGCTGGAGCTGGTGACCACGGATGGGAAATTCGGCGCCGTGCTCAACGGTCGCTTCAAGGGCGGCTATATCACTTTGAATTATGGCCGGCCGGCAGATCGTGTGTACGCCGTGCAGCTGGAGTTGT
>JBEVKA010000136.1:0-7468 GCA_040509855.1 Steroidobacter sp. | reverse complement strand
TTTCAGGAAAGCCATGATGGAGAGAGACGACGATCACTTCGATCTCGATGATGACTTCGTCGCCGAAAGCGACGAGGACCAGAATTACGAGAAGTTCATCGACGCGGGCGCCCGGCGCGCGCGACCCAGCGCTGCAGCGGCGGCCAAAAAAGGCAAAGCAGCCTGGAGCAAACTCGAGGATGTATTGGCCGACCGCCGCCTGAAGAAAGAACTGAACGACTTCGAAGAAGAGTAGTAAGGTTCCGCGCGGGCCGTTTCGAGGCTTCGCGCTCCGATGCCAATCGCTCCCGCTCTCGCGCAAGGCGAGGCCGGCGAGCCAGGACGAGTGCGCGCGACCAGCGGCGGTCCCCCAAACTTGCAAGCGAGCCGGATCTCCGGCTTTTCCTGGCCCCCGTTTCTTCGATAACTATCTTCAATAACTACAGAGTTGCGCAATGACGATGGCTGATTCCACGCCCGCGGCGTCGCCGTGGGTGGTCCTCAAGTTCGGTGGCACCAGCGTTTCCTCAGTCGCGAATTGGAAAAACATTGCGGCCGTGGTGCGCGATCGTCTGGCCGAGGGACTGCGTCCCGTCATCGTTCATTCGGCGCTGTCGGGCATCACCGATCGCCTGGAACAACTGCTGGCGCTGTCGCTGGATACTCAGAGCAACGAAGCGCAGGCGGTGATGAACCAGATCGAGCAGCGTCATCGCGATCTGGCGCGCGACCTCGGCGTCACGCCGAGCCAGGATCTGGAAGAACAATTCAAACGTCTGCGACAGATTGCGGCCGGCATCGCGCTGGTCGGTGAAGTCAGCGAGCGTTTGCGTGCGCGTGTCATGGCGCAAGGCGAGCTGATGGCGACGCGTCTCGGCGCGGCGTTTCTCGCGTCACAAAATCTGGATTCGCAGTGGGTGGATGCTCGCACCGTGCTCAAGGCGGAGACGCGTCGTAACGCGAACGTGCGCTCCAGCTATCTGTCCGCCACCTGTAACTATGAGCCCGATCAGGAACTGCAACGGCGTTGGTCGTCGCAGGGCACGGTCTGGATCACGCAAGGCTTCATCGCCAGCGACGATCACGGCGACACCGTGCTGCTCGGTCGCGGCGGATCGGATACGTCCGGGAGTTATTTCGCCGCCAAATTGCGTGCGCGTCGTCTGGAGATCTGGACCGACGTGCCCGGTATGTTCAGCGCGAATCCTCGCTCGGTGCCGACGGCTCGTCTGCTACGCGCGCTCGAATATGACGAAGCGCAGGAAATCGCCAGCAGCGGTGCCAAGGTTTTGCATCCCCGCTGCATCATGCCGGTGAAGCAGTACGGCATCCCGCTGTACGTGTATGCGACTCAGACGCCCAAGCTCGAAGGCACGGTCATCACTACGCACGGCGGCAACGTCGCGGCGCAGGTGAAGGCAGTCACGATCAAGAAGAGCATCACGCTGGTGTCGATGGAAACCGTCGGCATGTGGCATTCGGTCGGTTTCCTCGCCGATGCGTTCCAGGTGTTCAAGGACCACGGGCTGTCGGTCGACCTGGTGTCGACGTCCGAGACCAGCGTCACCGTTTCGCTCGATCCGGCGGCGAATACGCTGGACAAGCCGACGCTGGACGCGCTGGTGGTGGATCTCGGCAAGCTGTGCCGTGTCGAGGTCATCGGTCCGTGCGCGGCGGTGAGCCTGGTGGGAAGAAACATTCGCGCCATCCTGCACCGGCTAGGCGACGCGCTGGAGCTGTTCGAGGAACAGAAGATCTACCTGGTCACGCAGGCCGCCAACGATCTGAATATCACGTTCGTGATCGACGAGGCGCAGGGCGACCGGCTGGTCTCGCGCCTGCACGATATCGCGATCCAGAAAATGACCGCGGATCGGGTGCTCGGCCCGACTTGGGAAGAGCTGTACGGTCCGAAGGACAAGGCCGCGAACGACATCAAACAATGGTGGCACGGGCGTCGCGCGGATTTGATCTCGCTCGGCCGCGAGCATGGCGCTGCGTTTGTTTATGACCGCGCCACTTTGACTCACAAGGCCAAGGCGCTGCGTGCGCTGCCGGGGATCGAAGGCGTGTTCTACGCGCTCAAGGCCAACTGGCATCCGGACATCATCAAGCTGTTCCATGCCGAAGGGCTGGGCTTCGAATGCGTGTCGCGCGGTGAAGTCGAGCACGTGGTGAAGACGGTGCCGTCGATCGACAAGCACAAGATCCTGTTCACGCCCAACTTCGCGCCGCGCGCCGAGTACGAGTGGGGCTTGAGCCAGGGCATCTGGGTGACGCTCGATAACCTGCATCCGCTCAAGGCCTGGCCGGAGCTATTCAAGAATCGCGACGTGTTCATTCGCATCGATACTGGCTATGGCCGCGGTCATCACGACAAGGTGCGCACCGCAGGCGTGCACTCGAAATTCGGCGTGCCGTTGTTCGAGCTGGATGAGCTGGAGCGCCTGTTCAAGGTCGCTGGGGCCAAGGTCATCGGCCTGCATGCACACACCGGCAGCGGCGTGTTCAGCGTCGACAATTGGAAGACGGTGGGCGACACGCTCGCCTCGCTCACGCAACGTTTCAAGGACGTTCGTTATGTCGACGTCGGTGGCGGCCTGGGCGTGCCGGAACGCCTGGGTCAAGCCGGTGTCGCACTGTCCGAGTTCGGCGAGATCCTGGCCGGTTTGAAGGCCGCGAATCCCAAGCTCGCGTTGTGGATCGAGCCCGGCCGTTATCTGGTTGCCGAAGCTGGCGTGTTGCTCGCGCAAGTCACGCAGCTCAAAGGCAAGGGCGAGGTGCATTACGTCGGTGTCGCCACCGGCATGAACTCACTCATTCGCCCGGCGCTGTACGGCGCGCATCATGAGATCGTCAACCTGTCGCGGCTGGAAGATCTGCCCACCGAGATCGTCAACATCGTCGGTCCGATCTGCGAGTCGGGCGATCAGCTCGGCACCGATCGTTTGTTGCCGCCGACCCAGGAAGGCGATGTGTTGTTGATCGCGACCGCCGGCGCGTACGGACGTGCGATGAGCTCGCGCTACAACCTGCGCGACCCGGCTGCAGAGTTCCTGATCTAGCTCAATGTTTGCAACAGCTGCTCGGCCTCGGTGCTGAGCAGCTTTGCCTGCTTGCCCAGGACGGGGTCGGAGGTGAGCTGGCGCAGGCTTGCGACGCTCCGTTGCAGCAAATCGGCCGCATCCTTGCGATGCTGAACCCGTCGCTCGCGATTGGCGAGCAGTGCATGCGTCTTTCCCAGGAGTAACGCCGTGGTGCCTGGAAGCAAGCGCACCTCGGCGATATCTGTCGGTTTCGCCGCCGGCGACTGCGCGATCAAGTCGGCGGCGCGCTGCAGATTCTTGAACGCATCGTCGAGCTCGCTCTTGAGCAGATAACTCTCGCCCAGCCGATTCAATACATACGCCACGGCCAACGGCGCCTGCTCGTTCGCCGGATCGGCCACACGCAGCGCCTCCAGACGTTCCAACGCCGTGCGAGCGTGAGATAGAGCGTTGTCGGGCTCACGCAGCTGGTTGTATGCGTCCGCGATCGTGGCCAGCATGAACGAGGACGCACGTTTGATGTCGGCACTCAGCGGATTCTCGCTGAGCAGGCCCTCGGCGAGTTCCAGTGCGCGCAGATAGTGGGGCAGGGCCGCGCGAGGTCGCTGGTCATGCAAATAGACTTGTCCGATGCGACTGGATACGAGCGCCAGATTGCGTCGCGCTTTGGGATCCTTCGGAATCTCCGCCGCGACTCGCTCGAACAAAACACGAGCGTTGCCCAAAGCGATCATGGCCCGTGTCGTGTCCACGGCGCCCAACGCAGTTCCGAGTGTCGTATAACCGATAGCGAGCAGTTGGAGATCGTCATTCGTGGCGTTCAATCGTGGCACCAGTTCCTCGCCAACGCGGACGGCCGATTGCGCTTGCTGAACCGATTCTTCGACATGGCTCTGCGCGGCGAGCAACTCACTGAGCGCCACATGACTGCGTAACAACTGCGCTCTATCGTCTCGGTCAGTGCTGCGCGCCGCGATCTGCTCACGCAGACGCAGAGCACGACGATAGCTTTCGACGGCTCCCTGCGTGTCGCCTAGATTGGCGCCCAGATAGTCACCCTGGACGTCACCGAATTTCTGATAGGCCCACGCCAGATCGCGCTGAAATTCGAGCGAATCCTCCGCTTCGTCTTCCAGCGCCGAGATGTGCTTGAGCGAGTTCTCCACCAGCAATTTTCGGACCGCGGTGGCGCCCGGCAGGTTCGAAGCGGCGTCGTACACGTCTCGTAGATAGGTGTTCGTCAACTCACGCACTTCGCTGTAGTGTCGCTCGGCGCGCTCGCGCTCGATGCTGACGATGTGTGTCTGCCAGCCAGTTGCAACCACCGCTGCGAGAAACGCTGTTGCAAACAGACTGGTGGATATCGAGGCCGCTTTGTGACGTTGCACGAACTTGGTCAGTCGATACGTCGCAGTCCCCGGCCTTGCGTGCACCGGAACGCCGCGAAGATAACGAGTCAGGTCCTCGGCCAAATGCTCCGCGGACCCATATCGATCGTGAGGGTCGGGTCGCATCGCCTTCATCACGATCGCGTCGAGATCGCCTCTGACCTCGCGCACAGCCTCGCAATAAAAGGCGTCACCTTGAGCTGCCTTGATACTCGGCACCGGCGGCACGCGGTCGGGACGATCCGCGGCAATGTTTGCCATGAAAGCGTCCCGAGTGGTTTCGAAGGGCAGGGTGCCCGACAGCAGGCGATACAGCAGCACGCCGATGGAGTACACGTCGCTCGCTGTCGTGACTGCCTCGCCGCGTGATTGTTCCGGGCTCGCGTATTCAGGCGTCAACGCGAACCAGGTCAGCATGGTGCCGACTGGATTGTCCAGGTTCGGGCTGGTGGTGAGCAGCTTGGCGATGCCGAAGTCCAGCAGCTTCACCACACCATTGTCGGTCACCAGGATGTTGTTGCCCTTGAGATCGCCGTGCACGACCAGGTGGCGATGCACGTAGTGAACGGCTCCGCACAGCGTGCGCATCAGCTCCAGCCGTTTACGAATGCTCAGCGAGCGCTCTTCGCAATACACGTCGATGGGGCGGCCTTCGATGTATTCCATCACCAGGTAGGGCGCCTGAGTGTCGGTGACGCCGCCGTCCAGCAGCTGCGCGATGTTGGGATGGTTCAGCTCCGCCAGCATCTGGCGTTCGGCCCGAAATCGTTGCAACAGCGATTGGGTGTGCAAGCCGGGACGCAGCAGCTTGATGGCGACTTGTTTGTGATACTGGTCGTCGTCGCGCACCGCCTTGTAGACGTGACTCATGCCGCCGCGACCGATCTCGCTCACGATGCGATACGACCCGAGCCGCCGGCCTTTCCATTCCACGGACGGTGCATTCAGCGCGGTGGGTTCGGTGAAGTCGCCGGTGCACGACTCGGCTTCCAGCAGTGAGCAGACTTCGGCGAGCAAATCGTCATCGGCGCCGCAGGCCAGTTGCAGATAGCTGATCCGCTCTCCCGCCGGCCGCTCCAGCGTCGCGGTGAATACGCGTTTGATCTGCTGCCAGCGTTGAGAATTCATCGCCGGGGTGGCCACTGTAACGCCGGTCGACACACTTCACATGCGGGTGTAGTCACGGCGACGAGAACCAGGGGCTGACGAAAGATGCCGAATTCTAGCAGTACCGGCCCGCCGTTTGTCTTGTCCACAGGCCGGATGAAAAAACGACGCGCAAAAAACAAAGGCGGGTCCTTTCGGGCCCGCCTTTGCTGACGACGAGAGGCTGGCGTTCCAGCGTCAGTCGCTCGCCGTCATCATCGTGCGATGGCCGTCGCGCAGTTCCTGCGCGGTGAGCGTGCCATCGCTGTCGGTGTCCATCTTGCTGAACATCTTCTTCGAGCCGGCCGCGTGTTCCTCGGCGGTCAGTTGGCCATCGCCATTGGTGTCGATCACCGCGATCTTCTCACTCGAGGACATCATCTTGCCACCACGCGCCTTGTCATCGCTCTTGGCGGCTGCCTGATCCTTGTCCTGATGATGTTTCATCATCGGATGAGCCGCGTCCATCTCGGCAGCCGTAACACGCCCATCCTTGTCGGCGTCCATTTTGGTGAACATCTTCTTGGCAGCGTCGGCGTGCTCGGTAGCGGTTACTTTGCCATCACTATTGGCGTCCATCATTTTCATGTGATCGCCTTTGTCGCCGCCGGCCATTGCGATGCCACACAGCACACTGGCGATGGCGACGGGCAGCAGTCGGGAAGCAAATGAGCTCATGGAAAACCCTCCGAATAAATGAGTTTCCCTTTAACGTCGTTGCCCCGAGCGGGTTCCGGCGTCGTTACCACTTCGGCACCGCTTGAGGCGAATCCCACAGCGTGTGGTCGAACTAACCAGTGACAGCCTTTCGCCGGCCAACTGTAAGAAACGACTTGCGCCATAACTGCGAACGGCTATCATCGGTCGCCGTTGAGCCAGCGCCTCCGCCAGCAAATCACAGTTTGACCGGCGGGGCGCGTCGTTCGCACTCCCGCAGACCGATCGAATAACAAAGGGAGTCGGCGATGTCTGCTCGAAGTGCCGTGTTGTGTTCCGCAACGCTATTCATATTCATCGGCAGCGCGCAGGCGCACTCGCCATTCCTGTTACCCAACGTGTTCGACCTGGACAAGCGCGATCACGTGACGGTGCTGGGCAGCTTCACGGAGGAATTTTTCGCGCCGGACGTGGTGATGAAGTCGGATGACTATCACGTGGTCGAGCCGGATGGTGCGCGTCGCCCGTTGACACCCGTGTACACGCGTGACGTCGCCATCATCGAGCCGGAAACCAAGGAGCAGGGGACGTATCGCATTTCTACGGGAAGGCGCACGGGTCGCACCGCCAAGGCCGCTTGGGTTCAAGGCGACTGGAAGTTTCTCGCGCCCTCGGAAGTGGCGCCTGCCGGTAGCCGTGTCTACGACGTCACCAGCATCACGGTAGCGGAAACATATGTCACGCGAGGCAAGCCCTCACAGACTGCGCTCGCGCCACGCAATTCAGGTTTGGAGTTTCGCGCGATCACGCATCCCAACGCGGTCTTCGCCAGCTCGCCCGCGACGTTCCAACTGTTGTTCGACGGCAAGCCCGTCGCCAGTCAGGTCGTTTCCGTGTATGCGGGAGACGCTCGATACTCCGATCAGAAAGCGCCGATCGAAGTGAAGACAGATGCCACCGGTCAGTTCGCGATCAAGCTCGATCGGAACGGTGTGTTCGTGGCGATGACACGCTATCGGCCCGAGCCTGCGGTCGATGGCAAGGATGGTGTGAGCTACACCTATTCGCTGGTATTCGAAGCCACCGACTGACGCGCGTTTCAACGCTTCGCTGTGTGACGTCGCTGGAGCTCGGCAACCACATCCCCCAGGGAGAGTTGCCGGCTCTTCAACAGCAATGTGAGATGAAATAACAGGTCGGCGGCTTCGCCGACCAGTTTGTCGGCGCTTTGCGTGACCGCGGCCAGTGCCA
>JBEVKA010000135.1:0-4179 GCA_040509855.1 Steroidobacter sp. | reverse complement strand
CGCCGTGATGTTTGCGACCGGGCGCGTGCCGAACACAAAGGACCTGGGGCTGGAGAGCGCGGGCGTGAAGGTCGACGCGCAAGGCGCGGTCCGAGTGGATGATGAAAACCGTTCCACGTGCCCGTCGATCTATGCGGTCGGCGATGTGACCAATCGGGTCCAGCTCACGCCGGTCGCGATCCGCGAAGGGCAGGCCTTCGCCGACACGGTATTCGGTAAGAAGCTCACCAAAGTCGATTACAGCTGCATTCCGTCGGCGGTGTTCAGCCATCCGCCGCTCGCAGGCGTCGGGCTCACCGAAGGTGAGGCGCGCAATAAACTCGGTGCGGTCAAGGTGTACACCGCGGACTTCCGTCCGATGAAGAATGTGCTCGCCGCTCGCAACGAGCGCGCGCTCTATAAAATCATCGTCGATGGCGCCAGCGAGAAAATCGTCGGCGCGCACATGATCGGTCCGGACGCACCGGAGATCCTGCAAGTGCTCGCGGTCGCGGTGAAAGCGGGACTGCAAAAATCCCAACTGGACGACGTGGTCGCGGTCCATCCCACGATGGCCGAAGAGCTGGTGCTGCTGAGGTAGCACACGTCACGAAACTCCCGGGATGGCCGAGGCGTTGACTGGCCTATGACCAAGCGAGCTTCCGTGGATGGCGTCGTTCGGGTGCGGGGTGCACGCGAACACAATCTGAAGAATGTCGACGTAGACATTCCGCGCGACGCGCTGGTGGTGTTCACCGGCGTCTCCGGCTCCGGAAAATCCTCGCTGGCGTTCGCCACGCTGTACGCCGAAGCGCAGCGTCGCTATCTGGAATCGGTTTCTCCCTACGCACGACGTTTGTTTCATCAGATGGACGTGCCGCAGGTCGATGAGATCGACGGACTGCCGCCCGCGGTCGCCTTACAACAGCAGCGTGGCTCACCGACGACGCGTTCGTCCGTCGGCAGCGTCACCATGCTGTCGAATCTGATTCGCATGCTGTATTCGCGTGCCGGCGACTATCCTCGCGGTCAATCGCTGCTGTACGCCGAATCGTTCTCACCCAACACGCCACAAGGCGCGTGCGCGACGTGTCACGGACTCGGAAGAATCTATGACGCCACCGAGGCGTCGATGGTCCCCGATCCGTCACTCAGCATCCGTGAGCGCGCCATCGCCGCCTGGCCGCCCGCGTGGCATGGCCAGAATCTACGCGACATCGCCGTCACGCTCGGGTTCGACATCGACAAGCCCTGGCGCGAGCTGTCGAAGAAAGATCGGGACTGGCTGCTGTTCACCGAGGAACGGCCGACAGTGCCGGTGTACGCCGGCTACGAACCGCACGAAGTGCGACGCGCGTTGAAGCGCAAGGAAGAGCCGAGCTATCAGGGCACCTTCACCGGCGCGCGCCGCTACGTGTTGCATACATTCGCGAACAGCGAGAGCCCGCTGATGAAAAAGCGGGTCTCGCAATATCTGGTGAGCACCGACTGTCCGACGTGCGAGGGCAAGCGACTCAAGCGCGAAGCGCTATCCGTGAAATTCGCCAAGCTGGATATCGCACAGATGTCCGCGCTCCCGATCAAGGAGCTCGCGAAGTTGCTGCAACCATACGCGACCGGCTCCAGCAAGCGCGCTTCGGAACCTGAGAAGGCGCTGGTGACGGAGCGCATCGTTAGCGATCTGCAGGCGCGCATCGGCGTCGTGCTCGATCTGGGACTTGGCTACCTGTCGCTGGAACGAAGCACGCCCACGCTGTCTCCTGGCGAGCTGCAACGGCTGCGACTCGCGACTCAAGTGCGTTCCAATCTGTTCGGCGTCGTCTATGTGCTGGATGAGCCTTCGGCGGGTTTGCATCCCGCCGATACGGAAGCGTTGCTCGCTGCGCTCGATCAATTGAAACGAGCGGGCAACTCGCTGTTCGTGGTCGAGCACGAGCTGGACGTGATTCGTCATGCCGACTGGATCGTCGATGTCGGTCCGGAGGCGGGCGAGCGGGGCGGGCGAGTGTTATATAGCGGGCCGACGCAGGGGCTCGCAGCGGTCGAGGAATCGCGCACACGTCATTACCTGTTTGGGAACTTCAAGCTGCCCGGGCGGGTGACGCGAACGCCCGAACGCTGGCTGGAGTTGAAAGGCGTCACACGCAACAACCTGCAACGACTGGATGCTCGCTTTCCCGTGGGGTTGCTGACCAGCGTCACGGGTGTTTCCGGCTCGGGCAAATCCACGCTGGTGAGCCAGGCTCTGGTGGAACTCGTATCCACCGCGCTGGGGCAGCAGCTGTCACCTGATGAGGACGAAGGCAGCGAGCTCGATCGCACCATCGTGCGCACTGAAGACGGCGCCATCGTAGCGGGCATGGAACATGTGAAGCGCTTGGTGCGCGTCGATCAGAAGCCGATCGGCCGCACACCGCGTTCCAACCTGGCGACTTACACAGGTTTGTTCGATCACGTTCGCAAATTATTCGCGGCCACCGAGACCGCACGCTCGCGGCGCTATGACGCCGGCAGGTTCTCGTTCAATGTCGCCAAGGGACGCTGCGAGACCTGCGAGGGTGAAGGTTTCGTCATGGTGGAGCTGTTGTTCCTGCCGAGCGTCTACGCGCCATGCCCCGCGTGTCATGGCGCCCGCTACAACCCACAAACATTGGAAGTGCGTTATCGGGACAGGAACATTGCTGAAGTGCTGGCGATGACCGTCGACATCGCTTGGGAATTCTTTGCGGATGAGTCGCACATTCACCGTGCGTTGAGCGTCCTGCGCGAAGTGGGTCTGGGATATCTGCGACTGGGGCAGGCGGCGACCGAGTTGTCCGGCGGCGAAGCTCAGCGCATCAAACTGGCCACCGAGCTGCAACGGCTTTCCCGCGGCGACACTTTATATGTATTGGACGAGCCGACCACCGGGTTGCATCCGGAGGACGTGGAGCGGTTGCTGGTGCAGCTCGAACGCCTGGTCGCGGCCGGCAATACCGTCATCGTGGTCGAGCACGACATGAGAGTCGTGGCCGGCAGCGATTGGGTGGTGGACGTCGGGCCGGGAGCGGGCGACGAGGGCGGCCGGATCGTCGCCACGGGTGCACCGAAGGATCTGGCACGGTCGAAAGTCAGTCGCACGGCGCCGTATCTGGCGGCGTTTCTGCAGGATGCGACTCGCTGACCGCACGATTGTTTTCTCTTGGACAGGCGGGCACACTCGCGCCTGTCCGTCGATACCTACGGCATTCACTGTGCCTCAGTACTAGCCAATCTCAGTTTGCCAACCCTGGCGTCGGTCGCGTGTGAACGCGATCGGACGATGTCGTGCGCGTCATGCGCACGTTTCGAAGCAGGTGCGGCCGCGGACTGAGATCTGGCGTCCCGACCGTTTGCCCTTCCTCATTCGCCTTCCCTGAAGGGCGCCTCAGCGCCAGCTCGCGCATCGACGTTTCGTATCGATTCCACCCGCGACCGCGCAGTGCTTCCGACGACGGAGTATTGCGATGGGCTATCGATACGAGCGCTGGCGGATTCGGCCGGCGCAGGCGCCGCGACTGTGGCGCTACTGTTCCGGATGCCGGGCCGCGAGTGAATTCATCTGCGGCCGACGGTTCCGCATCAATGCGCAGAAGAAATATCTCGACGTGTGGCTGAAGTATCTGTGTGCCAGCTGCGCGACTACCTGGAAGCTGCCGGTGTTCGAGCGCACGGCGGTGTCGGCGTTGCCGCCGGCACTGCTGGATGCGTTGGCCCGCCACGATCCTGCGACGATCGATCGTTACGCGAACGATCTCGATCGCTTGCGTCCGCATGCGATTCGTATCGAGAGCGATCCAGGCCAGGCGGTGGAGCGAATCGAGATCATCGCTGGCGCGGACGGAATCGAGATCGAGCTGAACGTTGCAGGAGCCTGCGAACTGCGGCTCGACCGACTACTGGCGCGTGAGTTGCGGATCTCCCGCTCGGCATTGAATCGGGGCGTCGAGCAACGGCGGATCACGATCGAGCCGCCTCGCAAGGATCCGCTGCGCCGTTCGGTATGCGATGGACAGCGCGTGAGGATCGCGAGCCAGTTGTTACCGACTGTCCACGATGCGCGCGGCATCGGCTAAGCTCCGCGAATGTCGCAATGTTGGGGGCTGTATCTGCTCGTTTGTCGGGATGGCCGGACGTACGCCGGCATCGCGACCGACGTCGACGCGCGTTTCGCGGTTCACA
>JBEVKA010000134.1:0-3992 GCA_040509855.1 Steroidobacter sp. | reverse complement strand
TCGCAGACGGCGCCCACGCCATCCGCGTCGCCATCGACCTGATTGGCGTTCGCGACCAGCCAGCAGTTGTCCTTGTCGTCCGCGACGCCGTCGCTGTCGCTATCCACGACGCTGCCAGTGCCGGGGGTGACAGGCGTCTCTTCCTCTTCTTCGTCGACGCCGACCGAGCCTTCCACCTGCGCCTCTCCCGTCGCTCCACCGCTGGCGTCGCAGCCCGCGAGCACGACGACACTAAACAGCCAGAACAAGCACACCAGGAATCTTGGGTAACTCTTCATCGCCAGTCTCCAGGTCGCATGACTCATTTGGGAAGAACACGAAACTCGACGCGGCGATTGCGCTCGCGCCCGGCTTCGGTGTCGTTATCAGCCACGGGTTGCGTCTCGCCATAGCCACGCGCCTGCACGCGATCGGCCTCGATGCCGGCGCCGGTGAGATATTCGACGACCGCAACCGCTCGCTGACGCGACAGGTTCAAGTTGTATGCATCGTTGCCGCGATCATCCGTGTGACCGGCCACTTCCACGCGCATGTCCGACTGACCTCGCAACGAGGCCGCGCCCATCTGCAGGATGCTCTTGGAGTTCTCGGTGAGCCGGCTGGAGTTGTATTCGAAATAAACGCCGGACAGTTGAATCACCGACTGCTCGCGCACGCAGCCTCGCGCATCGACAGTCGCTCCGGACAACGTGTCCGGACATGCGTCGCGCTCATCGGGCACGCCGTCCTTGTCGCTGTCGCGAACCGGTGGCGGCGCCGGCGGAGGCGGCGGATCACGGTAGATTTCCTTGACCACCTCCTGCACTTCCGTTTGCACCACCTCCACGTATTTGGGTTTACGCAGTGGAAACAGCACACCGAGCGAGAAGTGCATGTCCTGAGGCTTTCCCAATGCGTCGTCGTAAACACGCCGCACCTCGCCTCGGATGCGGATGCCGTAGTCGGTCAACGGCGGCGACAGCAGGCCGAGGCCAACCCCTGCCGTGAAACTCACACCGTCGTACTGCCCTTCCGCGACATCATTGTGAGCGGCGCCGATGCCTCCCAGGACGAATGGCGCGAAGTCACCCACGGGAAAGTAATACACGGCGTCGACGTTGCCAGCGGTACGATAGAAATCCGTCCCGCGTACGCCGGTATCGAACGTCGTGAAGGACGTGTTGAGCTCGAGGTGCAACGTTTCGGTGATGCCCCAGCCCACCAGGATCTTGAGCCCGCGACCGTAGTCGACGTTGCGCTCCTCATCTGCATCGACATAGTTGGCGAGCAGTGAAATATTCGGCACCTCGACGATCGGATCTTCCTCTTTTGCGATCGCCGTGTGTGCGATCGATGCCGCGGCTCCCACGCACAGTAATTTCCATACGCGGCTCTTTCTGGAACGAAGATCCCAGGTCATGAATACCTCCCTTGCGCGGTTAGAAACATTCCGCGTTGATGATTCAATAGTGCTGACACCCCTTAAACTCTCAGAAGTTAGCGTGTGTTCGCATACGGAGATTCAGCACGCAGCACACGGTTAACAGCAGCTTTTGCTTTGCGCTCACCTATAGAGTTCGTACATAATCGGTCGGCAGCACGGATGCGCGCGAACAGACGTCGCTTTATGTAATTCTGACTTGGCGAATGCCCACTCGATGCAGACACCGACATCGTTCTCGGACACGCCGCCACCCGGCGATCGCCAGCCATCACGAACCTTGACTCGCATCGCCAGCGCATTCGATCGCGTGCCCTGGCTCATTCCCACCATCAGCTTCGTTTCGGGCGTGGTCGGCTTCGTCATGGTGAAGCGCGGAGCGGACCTGGCGCGGATCATCGCGGTGATCGCGCTCGCCGGCTGGCTGTGGCTGCTGGTCGAGCCGCTGGTGCGGCGTTACCTGGAGCGCCGCCGGTCGGGTATCGGCAAGTTCGTGTCCAACTTCCTGACTCAATCGCTGCAACAGGAAGTGCTGTTCTTTTCGTTGCCGTTCCTGTTCGGCGCGATTCAGCGCGATGTGGGCCAGATCGCTTTTCTGTCGATTGCCGCGGTCGCCGCTGCGCTCACGGCGCTCGATCCGCTCTATGAACGTTGGATCGCGGCGCGCGCGGCGACGCGTTTGTTGTTTCATGCCTATTGCAGCTTGATTGCCGCCGTCGTCGTGGTGCCGATGGTCGTGCACCTGTCGCTGGAAAAGGCGTTGCCGCTCGCGCTCGGCGCCGTCGGTGTCTGGTTGTTATTGACGGCGCCGATGTCATTGCGATCGCTGCGCTCGACTCGTCACAAAGTGATCTGGGTCGCGTGCTCGCTGCTCTCGCCGCTGTTGGTTTGGTTATTGAGAGCGCACGTTCCACCGGCCGGCCTCGCAGTGACGCAGGCCGTCATCACTCAATCCATCGATGATCTGACGCCGGGACCCGCCGTGCGCTCGCTCACCGCGGCGGAGCTCGAAGCCGGCGTCGTCGCATTCGCCGCGATTCGCGCGCCGAGCGGTGTCGCTCAATCCATCACTTTCGAGTGGCACTATCGGGGGGAAGTCGAACACATCACCGCCGAGATCCACGGCGGCAACGACAGCGGCTGGCGCACCTTCTCTCGCAAGCAATCCTTCCCGGCCAACTCACAGGGTCGCTGGACCGTCGACGTGAAGACGCCGCAGGGCCAGCTGCTCAAACGCATGCAGTTCGACGTGCGACCTTGACCTTCAGCGACGCTCCGTTCGCTGGAGCAGCTCGGCCAGATACTGTTCCCACACCTTGGCCAGCGTGTGCGTGCCGTGGCCCGCGGTCTCGGCGCTCATGGGAACGACAATCGCTCTGCCTCCCGGCACGCGCTTGATCTCACGCTCCAGGATTTCCAGCTCGGGCGGATTGATGAGGTCATCGGCGAAATTGATGGCGACCAGCGGTGCGCGGATCTTCTCCAACGCGGGCGCCGGATCGTAGTCCTGCGACGCCGAGACTTGATAGAGCACATCGTTGGCGTCGGCAGTTTTGAGCGCATCAGTCACGTACGCGTCCAGCACTTCATCGCTGCGCTGGAGCGTCGGCATCTGCTGTTGGCGCAGCACCGGATTACTGCCCATCAGGAACAACATCTGCTGTGCCGTCCGCAACGCCGGTGGCTGCTCTTTGTAATTGCCCTGCTGCCACATCGGATCGTTGCGGATCGCATCGATGACCACCCGCCGCCATACGCGATTGCGGCCGGAGATCGGGCCCGGCAGGCTGGCCAGCGGCATGAGCGCATCCATGAACTGTGGATGCAGCTCGCCCCACAGCCACGTGTGCATGCCGCCCATCGAGGTGCCCATCACCAGTCGCAGGTGATCGACACGCAGTTCCTTCAGCAGCCGATGCTGTGCCTCGATCATGTCGAGATAACCATAGTGCGGGAAGCTCGCACGCATGCCATCGCTGGGCTTGCTGGATTTGCCGTGGCCGATGCCATCGGGCAGGACGATGAAATATTTGTTCGTATCCAGCAGGCCACCGGCGCGAAACAGCCGATCCGCGAAGTCGGCGCGCAGGAACTGAGCACCGCTGCCTCCCGTACCGTGCATGATGAGTACCGCGTTACGCGCCACACCTTTGGAGTCGCGTTCGAGCTTGCCGAGCGTCCGATAATGCAACCGCAGTTCCGGCAGCGTTTCATTCGACTGGAAGCGGAAGTTCTTGATGACGACGTCGCCCTCGACCGGCTGCGGCGTGCTCCCCTGCGCCAGGCAGATCGTCCGCAGGAACAGGCAGGCCAATACCGACGCGATTCGAATCATGGAGACTCCACGGTTGCGGCGCTGGGCTCGATGCTCTCTTGGGCCCAGGCCAGCTTCTCGGCTCGGTCGAGCTTTTTCAAGGCCGCTTCCGCCTTGAGCGCTTCGGATTTGGTGGCGAAGGCGCGAGCGCCGAGCACGCGCACCGGCGGATTGGAGCGCGTGAACTTCGCTCCTTTGCCGCTGCTGTGAACCGCGAAACGCGCGTCGACGTCGGTCGCGATGCCGGCGTACGTCCGG
>JBEVKA010000133.1:0-3388 GCA_040509855.1 Steroidobacter sp. | reverse complement strand
GATCGCTTCAAGCTCATCAACGACACGCTGGGCCACACGGCCGGCGACGAATTGGTGGTGCAAGCGGCGCGTCGTTTTCAGAAAGCGACGGCGCAGATGGAATGCGTGCTCGCGCGCTGGAGCGGCGATCAGTTCGCCGTCATGGTGTTCGACGTTCATTCCATCGATGCAGGGCTGGACGTCGCGGCACTGTTGCAACGAGCGCTTCAGCAACCGTTCGATCTGCGCAAGCATCGCCTCAGCGCCACGGCACGAGTAGGCCTGACGACGATCGACTCCGGTCTGCAGCGCGCGGAGGAAGCGTTGCGCGAAGCCGATATCGCGTTGTCGGTGGCGAAACGCCACGACGGCGCCAGCGCCGTAGCCTATCAACCCGCGATGGGCGGCAGCGCTGCCAGCCTCGTGAGCCTCGAAGCCGACCTGCACGTCGCGCTTCAACGGCGTGAGCTGCACATGTTGTTTCAACCAATCGTCGACCTGCGCAATCAGCGCGTGGCCGGCGCCGAGGCACTGCTGCGTTGGAGACATCCGACCGAAGGCATGCTGACACCGGACAAGTTTCTCGGGCTGGCGGAAGAAGCCGGTTTGATCGTGCCCATCACGCGCTGGACTATTTCGCAGGTCTGCACCATAGCGTCCGAATGGCGCCAGCGTCTGCCGAGGGATCGCGACTTCTATCTCAGCATCAACCTGTCGGCGGTGGCGCTGCGCGATCCCGAGCTGATTTCCTATGTGGCCAAGGTGCTCAAGGATACCGGCACACCGCCGGAAACGTTGAAGTTCGAGTTGACCGAAGGCGGCCTCATCAACAACCCAGGCGATGCGCGCGATGTGCTCGATGGTCTGCGCGATCTGGGTGTGGAGATGATGCTCGACGACTTCGGCACCGGTTACTCATCGCTGAGCTATCTGCAGTTGTTTCCTTTCAGCTACGTGAAGATCGACCGCCCGTTCGTCGATCGCGCCGGTTCGGCGCACGCCAACAGCGCCATCGCGGCCGCCATCGTGCAGATGACCGCCAGCCTGGGCCTGAAATCGGTCGCCGAAATCGTCGAGACCGACGAGGCCGCACAGGATTTGCAGAGGATGGGCTGCGACTACGCGCAGGGATATTTCTTCTGCGAGCCGCTGGAAGCGGAGGACGCGTTGCAGGTCCTGCGCAGCACGCACACTTCGATTCCCACCACCAAATCGGCGGTCGCCGCTACCCGAGGCAGCGAATGGACGGACGATTCACCGACGATCTCCGAAGAGGTCGCCGTGCTGTCGGATGACACGCTGATGTTGCCCGCCGAGGAAGTCGCCGAGCGGCTGCGTGAGAAGGCTTCGCGGGAGTAGCGACCCTCACTCCGGCCGATATTTTATTCGCCAGCTCAGCGTCAGCGGGCTCTCGAAGTCGAACGCGGCACTGCTGCAGACTACTTTGCTCGCCATGGGTCCATATGGCGCCTGGTAGCGCGTATCGCCAGCAGCGGACGCGGACTCGCAGCGGTCCAGGCCTTTGATAGAGAATTCCTCGACGGCGCCGTTGCCGAATCTCGTCGTCAACCCATTCGTGGATGGATTCGCCGAGAACGACCCGAACGCAAGATCAATTCCTTTCACGGCGAGCTTGCGAGCCGGCGTGTACACGTCCGTACGCGTAATCAGTCCGCGCTCGAATGTATAAGTCGTCCTGAGTGTCAGACGATCGTCCTTGACCGGCGAGTCGCCACCCATGCGATCGAGTTCGCTTTGGCGATAGCTGATAGTCGTGCGTCCGCCCTTCTCTTCTACTTTGACGTCGCGGAAGTACGCTAGCGGCATCAGCGTCGATCCATCGGCGAGCGTGAATCTCGGCAGCAGCAGCGGATTGTCGTCATCGGCGGCGCCGCTCAACAAACCATTGGCGAACGGAATTGGAAAGTACGGGCTGTGATCGTGCTGGCTGGCGCCGCCATTGATGAGTGGCAAGGCGATTATGCGATCGCCTTCGCGCCACGTAACCACCAGGCGATCGTACTCACCGCGCGCGAACCAGGTGACCGCTCGTTGCGGCAGTGACGCCAGCGCCGCTTTGAAATTCGGCATGGGCGCGCGATTGCGAAAGCCGATACCGTTCCACGCCGCATTGGTATAGATGAACTGGTGCCCGAGCGACAGATTCTCGCCCAGCACACGAAACTTGCCGCGATAACGATCGGTGCGACGACCGTCGTCCCAGAGATTCACCGAACCGGTCGCCGAATCGATCCAGAAATCGACGTAACGCTCGGCGGCACGCGAAGCGAAAGCATACGCGAGAAGCTTCTGCTCATCGGTCAGCAGGCCGAGCTGCGCGGCGGCGGTCATGACTTCGACGACCGATGTATCGGCATACGGGCCCAGGCTGCGCCCGTACTCGAAACCTTCGCCACGCGAGCTCAATCGAATCATCATCACGTCGATCGACTTGCGCAGCCAGCCGATGATTTCCTGCGGCGGCTGATCGCCCGTTTCGATGAATCGCTGAGCGATCTCCGCCGCGAGCAGCACGCTGTAGCGATCGAAGCGACCTTCGCCATCGGTCTCGTCGGCGAAGCCATATGGGCCGGAGTGCTCGCGATAGTGATTCGTCATCGCGGCATACAAACGTTGCGCGCCCTTGTCGTCTTCCCAGCCGAGCTTGTGACGCAGGCGAGCGATCGCGAACGCCACGCAGTAATAGTTGTTGGGATGATCGATCAGCGCATAGCTGTCGACGTCCACGAACGACCGCCAGTCGAGCCGCACGCGCAGCTTGGCGAGGGTGAGCGGATCGATCGTGCCCTTCAAACGTCCGGCGCGTTCCAGCGAGGCGAGCGCCGAGAGATAGTAATAGATGCCCCAGCTGTCGTTGGCATCGTCGACGGTGAGCTTGGCGATGTGGCCGAAGTCTTCCAGATAGCGCGGGATCCGAGGATCGCCGGCCGGCAACGATGCGATCAGATCCGACCAGCCCAGCGCGATCTTGCCCGGCAGGAACTTGTCCGAGCCGTTGAAGACCGAGACGCCATCGATGCGCATGTCCCGCCCGTCCTTCGCGAGCTGCACCAGCAATCGCTCCAGCTGCGGACGCAGGCGTCCTTCGACGACTTCATTGAACGAACGCGCGCGTGCCGCGTCGGCACTCACCGACCATGACGCGAACATCGACAGGACTAGCAGCAGGACTCTTGAACGCATGAAATCGCCTCATCGTCTCGATCGGGCACATGGATGTACCCCGCCGCCACGGCGGCGGCTGCGAGGAAAAAACCACGCTTTTTCCGATGCAGCGCCAGGGTCGTGGCAGGATGCCCGACCCCTTCGCAATAAAAAGAATGGTGGCTCCAGCCTTGCGACTGAAGCCACCCAAGTGGGATGCGGGTTGGGGTTCCGCATCCCGCGC
>JBEVKA010000132.1:0-9194 GCA_040509855.1 Steroidobacter sp. | reverse complement strand
ACTTTGGCGGCACTCGCCAAGTGCCAGCTGGCCAACGACATCGTGGTGGCACGCGATGGCGCCGAGGCGCTCGAATATTTGTATTGTCGCGGCCGCTATCAGGCTCGCACGCCGGGCGATCCGGCCGTGGTGCTGCTCGATTTGAAGCTGCCCAAGGTCGATGGCCTGGAAGTGCTGGCGAAACTCAAATCGGACGAGCTGACGCGCTCGGTTCCGGTGGTGATGCTCACCTCCTCGCGCGAGGAGTCCGATCTGGTGCGCAGCTACGAGCTCGGCGTCAACGCTTTCGTGGTCAAGCCGGTCGACTTCAATCGTTTCTTCGAAGCCATCCAGGACCTCGGCATGTTCTGGGGCGTGCTCAACGAAACACCGCCGCGCGGCATGGCCAATCGGAGCGCCACCTAGTCATGGCCGCCCAGATCGCGCCTCGCGCCGACGGACTGATTCGCATCCTGCTGCTGGAAGACAGCGAGATCGATGCCGAGCTGGCCATCACTCATCTGTCGAAAGCGGAAACGCTGACCAGCGTGCAGAAAGTCGCGCGGCGCGAGGATTTCCTGCGCGAGCTGGCCAGCGGCGATTACGACATCGTGCTCGCCGACTATTCGCTGCCGGATTTCGACGGCCTCGCGGCGCTCGACATCGTGCGCGAACGCTGCCCGGAGGTGCCTTTCATTTTCGTCTCCGGCGTCGTCGGCGAGGAATTCGCCATCAACGCGCTGCGCCGGGGCGCGACGGACTATGTGATGAAGCGCGGTTTGAGTCGCCTGCCAGCGGCCGTTGATCGCGCCGTCGCCGAAGCTCGCGAGCGACAGGAACGCATGCGCGCCGAACAGGCGTTGCACATCAGCGAGACCAGCGCGCAGCTGGCGATGGAAACGGCCGGCCTGGGCCGATGGGCGCTCGACCCGCAGTCGCTGAGCATGGATTGCGACGCTCGCTGCCGTGAGTTGTTCGGCTGGGCCAGCGACACGACCATCAGCAAAGATACGTTCCTGAAGAATTGTCACAACGACGATCGCGCGCGCATCGAATCGCTGCTGAAGAACACGCTGGGCGCCGCCAACGCCGGCCGCATCATGGTGGAATTCCGCGTCGCCAACACCGACGGTCAGCAGCGCTGGCTGTCACTGTCGGGCCGCACGTTCTTCGACGGCGGCGAGTGCACGCGATTGATCGGCATCGTCAACGACATCACCGAACGCAAGCTCGCCGAGACCGCGCTTCAGGATCTGAATCAAACATTGACCTTGCGAGTCGCTCACAGAACCGCCGAGCGCGATCACTTGTGGCAGCTGTCGCAGGACCTGCTGGCGGTGATGTCGCCGGCGGGTGTGCTGATCGAAGTGAATCCGGCGTGGCAGCTGTCGATGGGCTATCGCGCCCACGAGATCATCGGCCAGCATTTCTGGAAACTCGCGCATCCCGACGACGCCGACGTGGTGATGCAGGCGGTGTCGCAGGCTTCACAAGAGAAGCTGCGTCCCTTCGAGTGCCGATTCAACTGCCGGGACGCGGAGACGCGCTGGCTGTCGTGGTCGGCCGCGCCCGGGCACGGCTGTATCTACGTCGTCGGTCGCGACATCACCGAAGACAAGGCCGCGCAATCACGGCTCGAACACGCACAGGAAGCGTTGCGCCAGGCGCAGAAAATGGAAGCGGTCGGCCAGCTCACCGGCGGCCTGGCGCACGACTTCAACAACCTGCTGCAAGTGGTGGTCGGTAACATCGAGACTCTGCAACGCAAGCTGCCGCCGAACATGGAACGTTTGCGTCGCGCCGCCGATCATGCAATGGCCGGCGCGCAGCGCGCTACCAATCTCACACAGCATCTGCTCGCCTTCTCGCGCAAACAGCCGCTCAATCCGCGACCGGTCGCGGTGAATCGCCTGGTGCTCGGCATGTCACAGATGCTGCAGCGGACGCTCGGCGAGCTGATCGAGATCGAAACCTCGCTGGCGCCGGAATTGCGTCATGTCGAGATCGACAGCAACCAACTGGAAATCGCGCTGCTGAATCTCGCCGTCAACGCACGCGACGCCATGCCGGACGGCGGCAAGCTGCGCATAGAAACATACAACCTGGATTTGCGCAGCGATGGGCACGCCGCGCCGGAAAACCTGCCTCGTGGCGAGTACGTTGCAATCGACGTGCGCGACACTGGTACGGGCATGCCTCCGGATGTGCTGGCGCGCGCCTTCGAACCTTTCTTCACCACCAAGAGCGTCGGACACGGCACCGGCCTGGGCCTGTCGCAGGTCTATGGATTCGTGAGCCAGTCGGGCGGACAGGTGCGCATCTTCTCGACCGACGGTGCCGGCACGGCGGTGCGAATTTATTTGCCCGCCGCGCAACCGGACGCTCGCGTGCCCGATGACGAGCAACAGTCGGAACCGCCGGCACTGGCACGACGCGAAACGGTTCTGGTGGTCGAGGACGATCCCGATGTACGCGCTTTTACCATCGAGACCGTGCGCGAGCTTGGCTACGATGTGCTCGAAGCGCGCGATGGCAACAGCGCATTGAATGTGCTGCGACAGGCGTCAGCGGGCACGATCGATCTACTCTTCAGCGACGTCGTGCTCCCCGGCGGCATCAACGGTCAGCAGCTGGCGCAACAGGCCGTGGAGCTTCATCCGCAATTGAAAGTGCTGTTCGCGACCGGTTACGCACGAGACGTCATCGTGCATCACGGACGAGTCGACCCAGGCGTACAACTCATCACCAAGCCTTTTTCATTCGAAGATCTGTCGGCGCGCCTGCGTGGCGTGCTGGACGGTCAGGACCCAGCGCGACATGTCAATTGAAGAGACGACTGCGGCCGACGCCCACACTTTTAGTCGTCGCAATTCCCTGCGAGGAGCCACCGATCATCTGCATCGGGATCTCGATCGCATCGTGGCCGGCTTCAATCTCGGCGAGGCTGCTCACTACCGCCGCTTCCTGCAGGCTAACGCGGCCACGCTGATCGCCATCGAACAGTTGCTGGAAACCGCCGGCGTCGCGCAGCTGTTGCCGGACTGGGCCGAACGCAGCCGTCGCGAAACGATTCTCGCCGACCTGCACCACCTCGATGCCCGAGTGCAGCCGCTGGCCTTGCGCCGAACCGCGCCAACGCCGGCGGAAGTTTTCGGCATCTTGTATGTGCTCGAAGGATCCCGGCTCGGCGCTCGCGTGTTGCTGGATCAAGTGCAGGCGAGCGGCGATGAGAATGTGCGCAAGGCCTCGGGCTATCTGCGCCATGGCCCATCGAATCTGTGGCGCACCTTCCTGGAGCAGCTGGAAACTCACCAGGCCGCGGACGACCAGACTCAGACCGTTTCGGGCGCGGTGTACGCCTTTACTATGTTCATTCGAGCGTTCAGTCAGGCCGCTGCCGAGCTGCGGTCGAGAACTGCTCCGGCCGCTTGAAGGCGTCCAGTTCGGGCACAGGGCAATTTTTTCAAAAAGCCCGGAACTTCCTATCGCGGCGCGCGTAGTGCCTAATCGGGTGTTGCGCGGGCAAGCCCGTCACTATCTAACCCAAAGGCCCCATAGCGGGTCTCCCTCGAGACCTCAATTTTTATAAGGTCGCGCCCCTCGCAGGGGGCTCTAAACAGGAGTCGCGGATGAACCGACTGGCAAGTCGACTGCCGGCCATTGTCGAGCAGCACCAACAAGAAATCCTGGGCGAATGGATCAAGCTCCAGCTGGAAGCGGGCACATGGCGTGCCGGTCGCCTGCAGGAGTCGCAGCTGCGCGATGAGTCCCAGCGATTTCTGAGCTTGCTGACGACCGTGCTGAAGATTTCGCTCCAGTTCGATCCACGCAGCCAGCAATGGTCCGAGGTGCGAGAGTTCCTGACTGAGCTGTCCCGAAGCCGCGCCACGCAGGGCTTCTCGCCCTCGCAAGTGGCCACGTTCGTGTTCTCGCTCAAGCAACCTTTATTCGCGCGTCTGCGCAACAGCCTGGGAGGCGAGCCGGAAGTCCTGGCAGACACGATGTGGGAAGCAACCTCGCTGCTGGACTCGCTGGGTCTGTATACGACCGAGACCTATCAACAGGCGCGCGAGTCCGTGATCGCCCGCCAGCAGGAAGAATTGATCGAGCTGTCGACGCCCGTGGTCGAGCTGTGGCAAGGCATCCTGGCGCTGCCGCTGATCGGCACGCTGGATAGCGAACGCACTCAAGTGGTGATGGAAACGCTGCTCCAACGCCTGGTCGCGACCGGTTCGAGCATCGCGGTCATCGACATCACCGGCGTGCCGACCGTGGACACGCTGGTCGCTCAACATTTGCTCAAGACCGTCGCGGCAGCCCAGCTCATGGGCGCGGACTGCATCATCAGCGGCATCCGGCCGCAGATCGCGCAGACCATCGTGCACCTGGGCATCGACCTGTCCTCCGTCGCCACCAAGGCCAGCCTGTCGGATGCGTTCGCGCTGGCGCTGAAACGCCGTGGCCTGACGGTGACTGCGCTAGCGGGTACCGCCGCCCCGGCCAGAGGATAAGCGCGTGGATCGCGTACCGATTCTTCGTCTCGGCGACTGCCTGCTGGTGACGGTGCAGGTGGACATGCACGATGAGCTGGCGATGGCGCTCCAGGACGATCTCACCAACAAGATCGTCGCCACCAAAGCCCGCAGCGTGCTGATCGACATTTCGGCGCTGGAAATGGTGGACTCGTTCATCGGACGCATGCTTGCCAACATCGCCGCCATGTCGCGCATTCTCGATGCGCAGACGGTGGTCGTAGGCATTCAGCCCGCGGTCGCCATCACATTGGTCGAATTGGGTATGTCGCTGCCCGGCATCCGCACCGCTTTGAATGTCGACGCCGGCCTCGCTCTGTTGCGCAACGTGCTCGATCGTGGCGGTGACGGCGACTATGTCGATTGAACCGACCACGTTGCCCGTGCGTTCGGGCGAGGATGTGGTCAAGGTCCGCCAAGCGGTCCGCACCGTGGCGATGGATCTGGGCTTCAGCCTGGTCGATCAGACCAAAGTGATTACCGCGGCGAGCGAGCTGGCGCGTAATACCCTCACTTATGGCGGCGGTGGCGAAGTACGCATCGAGCGCCTCCACCAAGGGGCCAAACGCGCCGGGGTGCGCCTCACTTTCGAAGATCGCGGACCGGGCATCGCCAATCTCGACCTGGCGCTGACCGACGGCTACACCACCGGCAATGGACTCGGCCTGGGGCTCAATGGGGCGCGCAAGCTCTCGCATGAATTCGACATCTGGTCGCAGCCCGGCGTAGGGACGCGCGTGACCATCACTCGTTGGAAGTAAATGCAGCAGTTTCCCATCGGCGATGTCAGCCAGATCGCGCCAGCGAGGCGCGGCATCAGCACACTCGCAGCCGATTCGGGCTTCAACGCCGAAGACGCCGGGCGTGCCGCGCTGGTCGCCACTGAAATCGGCACCAACCTGGTCAAGCACGGCGGCGGCGGCGATCTCATCGTCAGGCAGATCAGCGACGGCACACGCCGTGGCGTCGAGCTGCTGGGACTGGACAAGGGTCCGGGCATAGCCGATGTGGGCCAATGCATGCGCGACGGCTATTCCACTGGCGGCAGCCCGGGCAATGGTCTCGGCGCGATGGAGCGTTTGTCGCAACATTTCGAAATCTATTCGCGCGTCGGTCAGGGTACCGTGGTGCTGGCGCAGTTGTGGCCGGACTCGAAACAACCTTCGGCGCAGCGCCTGGAAATCGGCGCATTGGTCATTCCCAAGCCAGGCGAACAGGCCTGCGGCGACGCCTGGTGTTATACCGAGCGCGTCGAAGGCGTGCTGGTGCTGGCCATCGACGGACTGGGCCATGGTCTCGGCGCTTCGCAGGCCGCCGCCGAAGCCTGTCGCGTGTTCGAAGTGGACAAACATCGTCCGTCATTGCGCATCATTCAAAGCCTGCACGAGGCGCTGCGCCCGACCCGCGGCGCCGCCATCACATTGATGGAAATGGACTGGGATGCCGGCCGCGCGACCAGTGTCGCCGTCGGCAACGTGCAAGCGGCCCTGGCCAACGGGTACCAGATCAAACGTATCGCCGCCGACAACGGCATCGTCGGTCACGTGATCTCACGCCCGCGCGAGTTGACACATGAATGTCAGCCGGACACGGTGCTCATCGTGCATTCGGACGGCCTGACCGCCAACTGGCAACTGGAGCGTTATCCCGGGCTGATGCAACATCACGCATCGGTGATCGCCGGCGTGCTGTATCGAGACTGCAGCCGCCGACGCGATGACTCACTCGTGATCGTGATTCGACGGACCCCGTCATGAACCGCTCGTTAGTGCGACTCGACCTGGCTCACGATCGTGACATCGTCACCGCGCGTCAGCGTGCCCGTCAGGTCAGCGCGCTGCTGGGCTTCGAGCCGCAGGATCAAGTACGCATCGCGACCGCCGTTTCCGAGCTGGCGCGCAACGCCATTCGTCACGGCGGCGGCGGCAACATCGAATTCGCGCTGACCACCGCCCCGACCAGCGGTTCGGCGAAGGCGCAGTATCCGTCGCTGCAAATCATCATCAGCGATCGCGGGCCGGGCATTCCCGACCTGGACGACGCCATGCGCGAGCCGCTGGGCGGCGAGCTCAAACTCGGCCTGGTCGCCGCGCGTCGCTTGATGGACAGCTTCGATGTTTATTCGGGCAAGGGGCGCGGCACCACCATCACGCTCGGCAAAGTCCTGCCCCGCCGCGCCGAGAGCTTTACCGCAAATCGTCTCGCCACGATCACCAGCGAGCTGTCCGCCAACGGCACAGTCGACGCCGCCACCGAACTCCAGCAACAGAATCACGAGCTGCTGCGCAGCCTGGAGGAACTACGGCTGCGCAAGGAAGAACTCGCACGCCTCAACTCCGAGCTGGAAGACACGAATCGCGGCGTGATGGCGCTGTACGCGGAGCTGGAAGAACGCGCCGCGCATCTGCGAGTCGCGGATGAAACCAAGACACGCTTCTTGTCGGCCGCCAGTCATGAATTCCGCACCCCGGTGAATTCCATCCTGGCGCTATCGAACATCCTGCTGCATCGACTCGATGGCGATCTCACCACCGAGCAGGAGAAACAAGTCAGCTACATTCGCCAGGCCGCCGAGCAGCTCGCGACCATGGTCGACGACCTGCTCGACCTGCGCAAAGTCGAGTCCGGCAAACTGCAGCTGCGAATCGAGACCTTCACCGTGGCCGATCTGTTCGGCGCGCTGCGCGGCATGTTCAAACCGCTCAGCGTGAGGGAAACAGTGAGCCTGATCTTCGAGGAAGGCGCCAACCTGCCCGAGCTGCACACCGATCAGGGCAAGGTCTCGCAGATCCTGCGCAACCTGATCTCGAATGCACTGAAGTTCACTGAAGCCGGCACCGTGCGCGTGTCCGCGAAGCTCGCGGCCGACACCGACATGATCGTGTTCTCGGTCGCCGACACCGGCCTCGGCATCGCGCGCGAAAATCATCGACGCGTGTTCGAAGAGTTCTCGCAGGTGGAGAATCCGCTGCAAAAAGCCGTGAAAGGCACCGGGCTGGGCCTGCCCTTGTCGCAGCGACTCGCGAGCCTGCTCGGCGGCAGCATCGATCTCGACAGTGAACTCGGCAAAGGTTCGGTGTTCTCGCTGGCGATTCCACTGCGGCTACGGCTGGGCCTCGGCGCCGCACCCGGCACGCCTGCTCTGCCAGCGGACCGCGTCAAGCAACGCATTCTCATCGTGGACGACAGCGAAATCGAGCGCTATGCGCTGCGCCAGTTCCTGTCCGCCAGTTTGTATGAAGTGATCGAAGCCCAGGGCGGCTACGACGGCCTGCGGCTGGCGCGCCAATCGCGCCCCGACATAATTTTTCTCGACCTGGCGATGCCGGACGTCCATGGATTGGAAGTGCTCAAGATGCTCAAGGCCATCGACGAGACCCGCGACATCCCCGTCATTATTTTTACTTCGCAACGCCCCGACGATATCGACGAGGACCAGGCCGCGGCGGCGAGCGCACTGTTATTGAAGAGCGAGCTGTCGCGCGAATCGGTCGCCGCGGTAATCCGGCGACTGGGCAACGTGGGAGAAACCAATGCAAACCACGCCTGAACTCATTCTCACCGTCAACGACAACGAGGCAGGACGCTACGCCACCAGTCGCATACTCACGCGCGCGGGCTTCCAGATGCTGGAAGCAGGCACCGGCGAAGAGGGATTGCGCCTGGCGCGCAGCGCTTCGCCGCAGCTGGTGGTGTTGGACGTCAATCTGCCCGACATCAACGGCATCGAAGTCTGCAAGCAGCTCAAGGCCGATCCGAAAACGGCCAATATCATGGTGCTGCAAATGTCTGCCACCAACGTCCAGCTCGCCGATCGCGTACGCGCGCTGTCGGCAGGCGCGGATAGTTTCCTCATCGAACCGGTGGAGCCCGAAGAGCTCGAAGCAGTGACGCGTGCACTGCTGCGTCTTCATCGCACCGAATCGCGACTGCGCCAGACGCTTGCCGAACGCGAGTTGCTGCTGCGGGAAGTAAACCATCGCGTCAAGAACAGCCTGCAGCTGGTGCTGAGCATGCTGAGCCTGCAAGGCAACGAGTTTCGCGAAGCCGGCGCGAAAGAGTTGTTCACCAAGGCGATCGCACGCGTCACCGCCATCGCTTCGATTCACGAACGGCTGTACCAGGACAACGATCCGCTGACGCTCGACATGCAGACCTATCTGCACGGCCTGTGCGCCGAGCTCGAGCGCTCCGGCATCAGCGACGAGCGCCATGCGCAGCTCAAGACCGATCTCGAACCGCTGCGCCTGCCGACCGAGAGCGGCGTCTCGCTGGCGCTGATCGTCAACGAGCTGGTGATGAATTCCTTGAAGCACGGCCGGCCGGCCGACCGGCCCGCCATCATCAATGTCCGCTTGCGTCGCCTCGATGCGGATCACGCGCGACTGACAGTCGCCGACAACGGGTACGGCATGGGAACCGCCGGCAAGCCTCCCACCGGACTGGGCACGCGCCTCATCAGCATGCTGGTGCGGCAACTCAACGGGCAGCTGAACATCGAGGATTCCGCCGATGGCTTTGCCACACATATTTCCTTTCCGCAGCGGAATGCCCTGACATGGGGGCAGACGTCCTGATCGTCGAAGACCAGGTGCTCATCGCCATTCACCTGCAGGATCGGGTGGAAGAGGCGGGGCTCCGGGTCAGCGGCATAGCGCACGACACCCCCGCCGCATTGGCGGA
>JBEVKA010000131.1:0-9227 GCA_040509855.1 Steroidobacter sp. | reverse complement strand
GGGCGCGTTGATTCGTGAAGATCCGCCAGCGAGCGCGGTGGGCGGCATCACCGACTTTGTCACCGGGCTGCATTTGCAACACTTCCGTCACTGGCTGTTGCGCTGGTTGTATTTCATCGGCGGCATGTCCGGCGCTGTTTGTATCGCGACGGGATTTATTTTCTTTGTCGAGAAGCGCAAGAAACAACATGCCAGGCAGGGCGTGTCGGGTGCTCGTTGGGTGGACGCGTTGGCGGTAACGACTGTGACCGGCACGGTCGTGGCGGCACTTTCCATTCTCGTGGCCAATCGCCTGGTGCCGTCGGACCTGCCGTCGCGCGCCAGTGTGGAAGAGGGCGCGTTCTGGATTTCATGGCTCATCGCGTTGGCGCACGCCGCGTGGCGGAGCGCTCCCGTGCAGCAGGCCAAGATGTCGCCGGCGTGGCGTGAGCAGTGTTGGGCGATCGCGGTGCTGGCCGTCGCGGCGGTGCTGTTGAATTGGATCACCACGGGCGATCATTTGATCGCAACGCTGGGTGCGGGCTATTGGCCGGTCGCTGGCGTCGATCTCACCATCCTTGCCGGCGCAGCGATAGCGGTCGTGGCCGCACGACGTTTGAAACGTCGCGAGCTGGGTTTGAGCTCGCAGTCCTCGGTCGAGTCGGAGTCCGACGAGACACCGGAGGGTGTTCGTGCGTGACACTGTGATGTTATTGGCCGCGTTGCTGGCGTGTGTCTGTGGTTTTGCCTGGCTGGCGCTTGCAATGGAGCCGCACTGGCGACAGGTTCGCGGTGATACGCCCATCAAACGCGGCACGGTTCGCGTATTGCGAGTCCTCGGCGCTGTCGCACTCTTCGTGTCGCTGATGCTGTGTCTGCAAGTGGATCATGTGTCCATGGCATCGCTCGTATGGGTGATGGCGCTCGCGGCCTCGGCGCTCATCATTGCATTCACGCTCGCGTGGCGGCCTCGCACGCTGGCGTGGCTGATCGCGTGGGCGAGGTAACGCCGACAGACAGTTGACAGGAACCCCGCCTGGCCTGAGCGTTGCACTCATCGGCTGCGAACTCAGGAGAACAACGATGAACGGGGCTTTGCGCTGGACGGTGTCGGTTGCCGCGGCGACGCTATTTACAACGGTTGTTGGGGCCGACGACGTCGGGCGTGGCAATCGCTATTCCGGCAATGCCTGGGCGACGCGATCGCCGGTGATCGCCCGCAATGGCATGGCCGCCACGGCGCATCCGCTGGCCTCGCAAGTCGCTGTCGATATCCTGAAAAAGGGCGGCAGCGCCGTCGACGCCGCGATCGCCGCCAACTCGGTGCTCGGCTTGATGGAGCCGATCTCCAGCGGCATCGGCGGCGATCTGTTCGCCATCGTGTGGGATCCCGCCACCAGGAAACTCTACGGCTACAACGCGTCCGGTCCCGCGCCCGCGGGTCGCGATTTGAAACAAACGATCGCGAAATCGAAGGCCGTGTTCGCGCGCCTGAATCAGCCGTTCCCGTCGCGCATTCCCAAGTACGGATCGCTGTCCGTCACCGTGCCCGGCGCCGTCGATGGATGGTTCGCGCTGCACGGCCGGTTCGGCAAGCTGCCGATGACCGATGTTCTGCAGCCCACGATTCAATATGCGCGCGATGGCTTTCCGGTCACGCAGACGATCGCGATGAACTGGCAGCGGAACATGGCGCTGTTCCAAGCCAACCTGGCGATGCTCGAAGAGCATGACAATGCGCGTCGCGTGTATCTCATCGAGGGGCGCACGCCGGCGGAAGGTCAGGTGTTTCGCAATCCCGATCTGGCCCGCACGCTGGAGCAACTGGCGCAAGGCGGACGCGATGTTTATTACCAGGGCGCGATCGCCAGGACGTCCGATGCCTATTTCCGTCGCATCGGTGGCGACTTGCGACTGTCGGACTTCACCGCCTATCGCGGTGAATGGGTGGAGCCGCGCAGCGTCCACTATCACGGCTACGACGTGTTTCAGTTGCCGCCCAACAGCCAGGGTTTCGGCGTCCTGCAAATGCTTCAGCTGCTGAAGCCATACGACTTCAAGAGCATGGGGCCCGCGAGCCTGGCGACCGTGGCCACGGTGCTCGAAGCCAAACGTCTCGCCTATGAGGACCTGGCTCGCTATTACGCCGATCCTCGCTTCGCCAAGATTCCGATCGATACGTTGCTGTCCGATGAGTATGCGGAGCAGCGGCGCAAGCTCATCGATGTCGAGAAACCGAACTCGGACGTGCGGCCGGGTGAAGCCCGATTCGGTGTCGGCGACACGACGTATCTGACGGTCGCGGACAAGAATGGAATGATGGTGTCGCTGATCCAGTCGAACTATCGCGGTCTCGGCTCCGGCCTGGTCGCGGATGGCTTGGGCTTCATGTTTCATGATCGCGCGGAGCTGTTCTCGCTCGATCCCAAGTCGCCGAATGTCTATGCGCCGGGCAAGCGGCCGTTTCACACCATCATTCCGGCGTTCGTCATGAAAGACGGCGAGCCGTTTCTGTCCTTCGGTGTGATGGGCGGCGACATGCAGGCGCAAGGTCAGGTGCAGGTGCTCATCAACATCATCGATTTCGGAATGAACGTGCAGGACGCTGGCGACGCCGCGCGGTGGTATCACGGCGGCAGCTCGACTGTTACGGGCGAACGTGCTCAGGGGCTCGGCGTGCTCGCGATGGAAACTGGTTTCTCTCAGCAGGTGCAGGAGACGCTCGCGAAGCGCGGCTTCAAGGTGATTCCACCGGGACTGGAATTCGGCACCGACGAATTCGGTGGCTATCAGGCGATCCAGTGGGACCGCGTGAATCGCGTCTACTGGGGCGCCAGTGAGATGCGCAAGGACGGGCAAGCCATCGGCTATTGAAACATCATGCGCTGGCGGCGCAATGGATGCCGCGCGGTGAGGGTGGTAAAGGGTGCTAGGCTACGCGGCCATGAAAAAGACCCTGGTTCTATGCGTCGCGCTGATCGGCGCCACACTGTCCGGCCCGTCCTGGTCCGAGAGCGTCGATCCCAAGCGTTTATCCGAGATCGTCCGCGTCCTCGCGTCGGATGAGTTCGAAGGACGCGCTCCAGGCACGGAAGGCGAAACCAAGACCATTCACTACCTGGTCGAAACATTTCGCGGCCTCGGGCTCGAGCCGGGCGGTGAGCACGGCGGCTGGACTCAAGACGTGCCGCTGCTGCGAACTCAGACCGGAACGCCGCGCACGCTGCAGATGACGGTCAAGGGAAAACCGCAGCCCTTCGTTCAAACCAAGAACATCTATTTCAGCACCGTGCGGGATTCGCGGTCGGTGGCCATCGCCGATGCTCCGTTGGTTTTCGTCGGCTACGGCGTCACCGCACCGGAACGCCAGTGGGACGATTACAAAGGCGTGGATCTGCGAGGCAAGGTCGCGGTGTATCTGATTAACGACCCGGACTTCTCGGCGCAGCCCGGCGAGCCGGTCGCTGGAAAGTTTGGCGCGCGTCGCATGACGTACTACGGGCGCTGGTCCTATAAGTTCGAAGAAGCAGCGAGACGCGGAGCGGTGGCGGCACTGATCGTTCACGACACCGAGGGTGTCGGTTACGGCTGGCCGACGGTGATCGCGGGCGGCGGTGAGAACTATGCGTTGTTACATACGAATCCCACCGATGCTCCGCCGACCTTGAAACTGCAGGGTTGGTTGGAAGGCGAGGCCGCCACACAGTTGTTTCAGGGTGCTGGATTGGATCTGGTCGATCTGCGACGTCAGGCGCGACGTGCGGATTTCAAACCTGTGGCGCTGAAGGACGTCACGTTCACCGTGGACGTGCCTGTAACCACCGTCAAAACCGTCAGCCACAATGTGATAGCGAAGATCACGGGCACTGAACATCCAGACGAAACGGTGATGATGTCGGCGCATTGGGACGCATACGGTATCGGCGCGCCGGATGCACGAGGCAGAAAAGTTCGACCCGGCGCGAATGACGACGCGCTCGGCCTCGCTGGCGTGATCGAGCTGGCACGCATATTCAAAGCTGCGCCACGACCAAAGCGCACGCTGATTTTCGCTGCGTGGACGGCCGAGGAGCGCGGGCTCATCGGTTCGCAAGCCTATGCGGCGCGGCCGTTGTATCCGCTGGCGAAGACAGTAGCGAATCTCACATTGGATGTATTGCAGACAGCTGGCCTGGCGCGTGATGTGCTGCTGGTGGGAGCAGGGCAGAGCAATCTGGAAGATGACCTGGCACGCGCGGCCGCGGCACAAGATCGAACCATCACACCCGAAACACTTCCGGAGCGCGGTTTGTTTTATCGCGCCGATCACTTCTCGCTGGCGCGACGTGGCGTGCCAGTGCTGTTGCTGATGGCGTTGAGCGGTGCGCCTGACATGCGTGAAGGAGGCCGCGCCGCTGGTGAGAAATGGCTGGCCGACTATATGCGGTGTTATCACCAGACCTGTGATGCCTGGGATGAGAATTGGGATCTGCGTGGCGCGGTTCAGGACACCGAATTGTTTCACACCATCGCTGCTGAGTTGGCCAACTCATGGCGCTGGCCGCAGTGGCGACCGGACTCCGAGTTTCACGCGATTCGCGAGACGTCGACTCGCGAGCGATCATCGAAGTAGTGGGCCGGCCGCGGCCATGAATGCCGCGGCCGACCTTCGAAACACCTCAGATCACAGCGGCGTCAGTCGCCACCAGTTGAGGTTCCAGCCGCCGGCCTGCACGTACACAGTCAGGGACTGTGTGCCGGCCTGCAGGGATACCGTCGTGCTGATGGTCTGCCAGTTCTGGTAGCCGCCGGTGTTCGGCACACCCGTGACCGCCAGATCGGTGCCGTCGCGACCGAGGATCACCGTGCCGCCGGTGGGCGAAGCGACCCGGTATTCGAGCCGATACGTGCCCGTCTGCGGAACGTTGATCCGATAGGTCATGTAGTCGGTGTTGTCGAGATAGGACGAATTGAAGTCCCCGCCTTGAGGATCGGATGTCACTTCGATGCGAGTGCCGCGATGTGCGGTGAAGTGTTCCGCCTCGATGGTGCTGCCGACGGTCGGCTGATAGTTCATCCAGAACGCGATATCGGAATGGGTCGAGATGCCTTGGGTGCCGAACTGACGGAACCAACTCTCGATCTGCGCGGCCGACGCCGTGCTCACATTGATGTTGCCGTAACCGGCCGTGTTGGTGACCAGTCCCCATCCCCAGCCGCTGTTGCCATCGCCGGTGTTGCCGGTTTGTGTCGTCGTCTTGTAAGACCACGCAGTCGATGCCCATCCATACATGCTGTAAATGTCATACGTCTTGCGCGTGATCTCGCCGCCGTTGCGGCCCAGCTCCGTCCACGGTTGGAATTCGCCGATCAGGAACGGCGTCTGCAAACCGGTGATGGTGCTGTTCCAGCCGCAGACTTCGCCCGTGCCTTGTGGCGAGCAGTGCAGCCAGTCACCGTGCACCACGTTCGGATCGTCGTTGTCGCGCCAGCCGAAGATGCCGGGATAGAAGTGCATCTCGAACGCCATGTTGGAGAAGCCGCGGCTCGCCGGATTGCCGAACGCGCCGATGCCCGAAGTGTGGCCGTGGAGAATGATGATCTTGCTCGGATCGACCGTGCGCACGTTCTGCGCGAGGTAGTACAGATTGTTTGCAAGCGTGGTGGCGTCGGTGCCCCAGGGCTCGTTCAGCAGGCCATACGCGGCGACCGTGTTGTTGTCGCGATAACGAGTCGCGATCTGCTGCCACAGCCAGCGCGTGCGATCGTGATAATACGACGCGGGTTGGCCATTGCCGCCAGCCCAGTACCAGTTGCGACCGGCGCATCCGGAATGATGCTCGTGGCCCTGACTGCCGACCGCGCCGTGCAGATCGAGAATCACGTAGATGCCGCGCTGTGCCGCTTTCTCGATCGCTTGATCCAGGTACTGCCAGGCGTCGGCACGCAGGTTGTATGGAGCGTTCTCGTTCTCGATCAGGTTGTAGATGAACGGCAGGCGCACGACGTTGAAGCCGAGCGCGGCGATACGATCCCAATCGCGATCGGTCATCCAGCTGTCGCGGAACGCGTCCATCAAACGTTCGCGCTCGGCGTAGCCGAAGCGCTGAGTGAGCGTGCCTTCCAGCGTGCACTGATCGTTCACCGCGCCGTTATTGTTGGTGATGGAGGCGTTCGCGCCATTCATCATCCAGAATTCGAGCAGCAGCCAGTTGCCGAGATTCACACCGCGCAGGTCGACACGAGTGCCGTTCTGATCCACCCACAGCGCGCCTTGCTGTCGCAGTTTCGGCAAAGAGCCGGACGAACTCGCGGGCGCGATGTCGATCCAGTTCAGGTTCATCGCCCCAGCGACGTTGATGCGCAGTGTGTGAGTGCCGGCGGCGATGTTGAAGACGCCCGAGCTGAGCGTCGTCCACGCCTGCCAGCCACCGGTGCTTCCCACCGCCGTCGAGCCGACCACCTGTGCTCCGTCGATCTGCAGGTTGTAGCTGCCGCCGCCACTCTCCGACGCGACTCGCACGTTGGCGCGATAGGAGCCCGCGGGCACATTGATCGAGTATTCGAGCCATTCGCCGCTTTCGATCCAGCCGACGTTGCAGCCGCCGCCGCTGTCGGTCGTGGCTTCGATGTCGACGTTGACGTTGACAGCGTTTGTACAACTGGCCGCGCCCGAGTTACCCGCCGTCGCGTCGAAGGCGTTGTTGAAACTCTCGGCTTGCAGGACGACGGCGCTGGCCTGGTGTGCAAGAGCCAGTGCGGCGAACGCCATCATGAACGGCAGCAAACGTCGCTTGGGTGGGGCGGTCATGCGATGGCTTCCGTCAATGGAAACCGGTTGAACACACTGCATATGTGGACTCTCCGTGTAGTCGCAGATGGACGCAAAGGGGTTGCGCCACGACCGAAGGGCCGCGGCTGGGCAGGAAACATCCGGAAAGTTAAAGAGCGGCAAGCGCGATCTGGTGGTGGACACGCGTCGCTGACTGCACGTAGCAGCGCTTGCTCGCGGCGACTATAGTCACAAAAGACAACGTAAGCCAAGAAGCTGGCTCACGGCGCGCGATGTGTTACACGCCAGCGCTTGTTATTGCTGGATTTCCGGCGTGCAGATGAGCTGACTAGCGATGGACAATCTGACCGGTTTCCGCGACAGCGGTGGACGCCTTGGGCGCCGCGGATTTGATGACTGTCATGGCCAGCAGCGCGGCGATGGCGATGAAACATCCGTTGACGATCCACGCCATCGAATCGAGGACGTGCTGGCCGGTGAGAATGACGTGGCTGATCGCTGCAATCACTAACATCGCAGCGGTGATGCCGCGACCCAGCCGCGACAGTGTGCTCGCTTGCAGCCAGATCGCCGCTGCGAGCGTGACGACAGTGAGGCCGCCCCACACGGCAACTGGCACTGAATTCGTCACATCGACCGAACCGGCGCGGCTGATGAGCACGACGGTGGCTGCCGTCGTCGCAAGTGCCAGTGGCTGACCCCAGATCACCGAGGTCCAGAGGCGTTCCCATCCTGGCGCCGGGCGCCCCTTCGCGCGACGTCGCACCAGCCAGATGATGACGCCGCCTGCTGAAAGATAAGTGAGCCCCAGGCCGAGCAAGGCATAGGCGATCTTGATGCCGCCGCCACCGAACCAGCCGAAGTGCAGCGGACCCAGCGCGCCAAGGATCGCCTCGCCGACATTGTTCGCGGTCGGATGCTCTTCGTTGTACAGCTTACCGCTGCGATCGAAAGCAAAACTCGCCGTTCCCGCTAGCAGCCGCGACTCTTCCTTCACGTTGAACAACGCCGCGCCGCCCATTTCCGTGGGATGTTCCAGCACCACACTGTCGATGCGACCGGTTGGCGAGATCTGAGGAATGTGCGCGAACATCGGCCGCAAATCGATCACTTCGACCTGACGCGGATCGTCCTTGGGATGCGGCGGCTGGAACAAACCATAGACCTGCTCGACGTCGCCTTGAAACAGCGCCATTCCGAGCACGCCCACGATCAGCGTGGACAGGCCGAGCAGCGCGCCGCTCAACGACACCAGCACATGGAACGGCAGGCCCCATACGCCGAGACGATTGTGCAGATCCGCTTCCTGCAATTGCGGCGAGCCGCCCACGCGCAGATGAAAGGCATCGCGAAAGATGCGTGGATGCGCGAGCAGTCCGGAGATCAGCGACGACAGCAACGCAACGCCGGTCAGCCCGACGATGAATATTCCCCAGGTGCGCGGCAGATGCAGATTGATGTGGAGCAAGGTGAGGAACTCGGTCCACGGCGAGTTGGCGGACTCGATGATGTTGCCCTGTGCGTCCACCGCCCAATTGCCATAGCCGTTCTCGGCATCGACGCCGATTTGTAACCAAGGCACGTCCCCGCCAGGCAGCGTGATGTACGCATGTTCGACGGGTGAGTCCGCTCGCGCGATGGCTTCCTCGAGCGCTTTCTGGATGACGTCGGGCGACGTCGTCGCAGCGGCAACGGTTGCGTTTTCCCAGCGCCGAAACTCGTGCGCGAAGACGGCGATGGTGCCGGTCAAACAAACGATATAAATCGCGGCGGCGAGGGCCAGGCCCAGCAGGCTGTGGCCCTTGAGCACCGTGCGCACGAACTCTGCGGGAATCTTCACGTGAAGCCCTTCAGGATGGAGGCGGTGAAGCCGACGACGGCGGTGCCGACCAGGACCGCGGTGGCTCTGAGCACACGATTGTCCGAGAGCGTCCACGCCATGCCGCCGCCCCACACGATCGGCACCAGCAAGCCGCCGATCAGCAGTCGCGTCTGCGGAGCGCCGGGAGCCCATACGGAATAACAAATGCCGACGGCGATGGCGGCGAGCATGCCGATCGGCCCCGCCAGCAACCAGCGCAAAGTCGTTCGCCACCAGACCGAGTCGCGTTCGAGCGGCTCGGGTGCCAGACCTTCGTTGGATGTCGCACGACGTGAAGCACGCGCGTTACGTATTTGCAGGCCGCTCGCGACTACCAGCAACGCACAGACGGAGATCATGGTGAACGCGACGAAGGTGCCGCGTGCCGGACCGAATAAGTGAGCAGAGATGAGCATGACGGCAAGCAAGCTCGACCAGCCTGCGAGCAGCACGGCGCGTCGATGCGTGTCACGACGTTGCCAGGAACGTCGTAGCAGCCACGCACCGAGTGTCGAGCCGAGCAGCAGGCCCGCGATCGCGATCGCCGTGGCAATGTTCAAAACTTGCCCGCCAGCATCACACCGAACACGCGCGGCGCGCCCCGCCCGACCATGC
>JBEVKA010000130.1:0-5894 GCA_040509855.1 Steroidobacter sp. | reverse complement strand
CAGCGGATATTCACCCGGCTCCGTCGGCTTCACACAAATATCGCGCTTGCTGCGACTCAAGCCGAGCTGTTGTTTGTGATCCTGACGAACGGAAATGGACAGCGGCGCGTCGCCGATCAATTCGCGCCCAGGGCCCAACGCGCGAATGTTCATCGAGGTGAAACATAACCGCTGGCCGATCGCGACGTCGCTGATGGTGGGTGTGACGTCGACCTGCTCGATCTTGACGTTGGCGAGGCTCTTGGACACCAGATCGGAGGCCATGAAAAGTTGGCGTCCGGCATGTGCCGAGCCGTTGTCGGTGGCGCTCGATGCCTCACCGATCACCACCCACACGATCTGGAAAGACGATTGCGCGCTTGCCAAGCTCCAGGCACCCGCAGCCATCGCACACAGCGCCGCGACCTTCCATGGGGCCTGCTTCCTGCAATCGCTTTGTAATTTCCGTTGCATATATGAACCAACCCCGGGCCGAGCAGGCCAGTTCCCCACGGGTTGGTAGGCTTTGTAGCGGATTACCGCACCAGCGCCTTGCCTTCGGCCGCAAGCCCCTGCTAGATTCGGCCCCATGCGTACGATCCAGCAAATGTCTGCTCTGCCCCCCCAAGGCAGTGGGCTGCTGCGTACGCGCCTGCACCTGCGTCGCTAGACGCAACAACTCACTCCCCGCCTCCCCGACTGGGGCACTGGCGCAAAAACAAAGTCACCGTTTCCACCCGCTGCAGGCGGACCGACGGATCGTTGCAGGCTCTGACTCAGGAATCGACCCATGTTGAAGGAACCTTCGTCCAAATATCGTTCGTTCGCCCCGATCCCGCTGCCGGATCGCACCTGGCCGAACAAGGTCATCACCACAGCGCCGCTCTGGTGCAGCGTCGATCTGCGCGATGGCAACCAAGCCCTGATCGAACCCATGGATCGCGCGCGCAAGCGTCGCATGTTCGACATGCTGGTGAAGACGGGCTTCAAGGAAATCGAAGTGGGCTTTCCGGCCGCTTCGCAAACTGACTTCGACTTCGTGCGCGAGCTCATCGAGCAAAACCTGGTGCCCGATGACGTCACCATCCAAGTGCTCACGCAGGCACGTGCCGAGTTGATCGCTCGCACGTTCGAATCGCTGCGAGGCGCACGACGCGCGATCGTTCACTTCTATAACTCGACGTCGACGGTACAACGCCGCGTCGTATTCGGATTGGATCGCGCCGGCATCACTGAGATTGCCGTCAATGCCGCCCGCTGGGTGCGTGAGCACGCGGATCGGCATCCGGAGACCGATTGGCGTTTCGAATACAGCCCGGAAAGCTTCACCGGCACCGAGCTGGATTTCGCGGTGGAGATTTGCGATGCCGTCAACGCGGTGCTGCAGCCGACGCCGGAACGTAAAGCCATCATCAATCTGCCGGCGACGGTCGAGATGGCGACGCCGAATATTTACGCCGACCAGATCGAATGGTTCCTTCGCCACGTGAAGAATCGCGACAGCATCCTGCTCTCAGTCCATCCGCACAACGATCGCGGCACCGGCGTTGCCGCTGCCGAGTTGGCGGTGATGGCGGGCGCGGATCGCGTCGAAGGCACATTGTTTGGTAACGGCGAGCGCACCGGCAATGTCGACGTAGTGACGCTGGCGTTGAATCTGTACACGCAGGGCGTTCATCCCAACCTGGATTTTTCCAACATCAACGAAGCCGCGCGCACCGCCGAGCATTGCAATCAGTTGCCGATCCACCCGCGTCATCCATACGTCGGTGACCTGGTGTTCACGGCGTTCTCGGGCTCGCATCAGGACGCGATCAAGAAAGGCTTTGCCGCTCGCCGCGAAGGCGATTTGTGGGAAGTGCCGTATCTGCCGATCGACCCGCGTGACGTCGGCCGCACTTATGAATCGGTCATTCGCGTCAACAGTCAGTCCGGCAAGGGCGGCATCGCTTACCTGCTGGAACGCGACTACGGCGTAACCATGCCGCGTCGTTTGCAGATCGAGTTCAGCCAGGCTGTGCAGGCAGTGACGGACGCGACCGGCAAAGAGCTCAGCGCGGAACAGATCTGGGCGCTGTTCCAGAAGGAATATCTGAGTGAAGACGGCACATACGTTTACGGCGCGCACCAGCTGTCATCACTGCGCGACCATCAGAACGTCGAGCGCCTGACGCTGAAGCTGAAGTGCAATGGTCAGGGCGCGCTGCTTCATGGCGAAGGCAACGGCCCGATCGACGCGATCGTCGACGCGCTCGGCCTGCGTTTCGATGTGCTCTCGTATGAGGAGCATTCGGTCGGCACGGGTAGCGGCGCGAAGGCGATGGCGTTCGTGGAAATCACTACACCTGCGCGCGCCACGCTGTTCGGTGTCGGTTACCACGAGAACATCGTGACGGCTTCTCTGCTCGCGGTGTTGAGCGCCGTGAATCGCGGTCTGCAGCGAGGCTTGCTGGACGACACGATGCCAGTCGCTACGGCGCAGGGCTAACCAGTCGCCTTCATCATCACCCAGCGATGTAGCGTTCCAGCTGGGTGATGGTCTGCTGCTGTTCCTCGATCACGGCCTTCACCAGGTCGCCGATGGAAATGATCCCCACCAGCCGGCCCTTCTCCACCACCGGCAGGTGGCGGATGCGCAGGTCGGTCATGATTTCCATGCAGCGATGAATGGCCTCATCGGGTGAAACAGTCTTCACCGGCGAGCTCATGATCTCCCACACGGCCGTATCCGAGCTGGAGCGGCCCATCAGGATCACCTTGCGCGCGTAGTCACGCTCGGAAACGATGCCGACCAGCTCGTTATCCCGCACGACTGGCAAGGCGCCGATGTGTTTGTCGGCCATCAGCTGGATCGCGGCCAGCACCGGCTCTTCGGGCACGATGGTCCAGACCGATTTGGTCTTGAAGGCCAGCAGATAATTGACGCGCAGCATCGCCGCCCCCTCCTTCGTTATTCGAAGGAGCAGCGTACTCTCAAACTCGGACGCGAGAAATGCGTGTCGCTGGCGACGTCAGCGAATATCTCGCGAACCGCTGGTCAGCCGTACAGCTTGGCGCGGACGCTGCGTTCGGCTTCCAACCAGTCGTCCAGCTCGTGTCCCGGCGTGAAATTGCGGGCAGCCGCCAGGTAGTAGGCCGCTGTGGCGATCATTCCACCCAGCGCTTCGGCGCTCGGCTCGGAAACCGCAACTTCGGCAACGGTCGACTTGGTGGTCAGCGTCTTGCGAGGCGCGCGAGGTTTTTTCGCGACGGGTGCTTCGACGGGTTTGGCGGCAGCTTTGGCTTTGGTGGTGACTTTGGGCTTGGCGCGAGTGCGCTTGGCGGATGAACTGCCAGGAGTGCTTTCCGGCGTCATTTCCATGGACATCTCCTCGAACCGATGGACGGCCCCGGAGCAAGCACGCTTTGTGCCAGCCGGGCGCGGCCATTCTACGGCCGCGATATGACGGGGAAATGTCGGAAAATCGCGGGAATGGTCGAGAGTGTGGGGCTGGTCGCTGGTGCACGTCGCGGTTGATTCGCACGCAGACAGTGCACCGAACGCAGCAGTGAATCAGTGGTGGTGATGGCCGCCCGGGCCGTGGACGTGACCATGCGACAGCTCTTCTTCCGTCGCCGCACGCACACTCACCACTTCCACCTTGAAGTTGAGATTCTTGCCCGCGAGCGGATGGTTGCCATCCAGCGTCACCATATCGCCGGCCAGCTGCGTGACCGTCACGGCGCGCGTGCCCCGCTCCGATTGCGCATGCAACTGCATGCCCACGTGCAGATTGCCGATGCCCTTCAACGCACGGCGCGGCACGCGCTGGATCAGGTCCTTGTCGAACTCGCCATAGCCGTCGGCCGGCGCGATCTTCACATCCAGCTTGTCGCCTTCGCCCTTGCCTTCCAGCTGGCGCTCCAGGCCCGGGATCAAATTGCCGTTGCCGTGAATGTATGCGAGCGGTTCGCCGCCGGCCGAGCTGTCGATGGTCTTACCTTCATCGTCAGTCAGCGTGTAGTGAATCAGGGCGACGGCGTCTTTGGTGATCTGCATGAGCGATTTTCCCAATCACATATTTGTTTGGGGCTATTCAACGGTCACGGACTTGGCCAGGTTGCGTGGCTGGTCGACGTCCGTACCCTTCAGGATGGCGCAATGATACGCCAGTAATTGCAGCGGCACTGTGTAAACCGCGGCCGCCTGGAAATGGCTGACGTGCTTGGGCATGGTCAGCACGGTCACGCCTTCGGAAGACTGAATGCCCGAGTCCGGATCGGCGAACACATACAACTCGCCGCCGCGCGCCCGCACTTCCTGCAGGTTCGACTTGAGCTTCTCGACCAGATCGTTGTTCGGCGCCACCGCGATCACTGGCATGTCCGAATCGACCAGTGCGAGTGGGCCATGTTTCAGCTCACCGGCCGGATACGCTTCGGCATGGATGTAAGAGATTTCTTTCAGCTTCAGTGCGCCCTCCATCGCGACCGGATGCATCGGGCCGCGACCGAGGAACAACGCGTGATGTTTGTCCGCGAAACGCTCGGCGAGCTTCTTGATCTGCTCATCGAGGTGCAATGTTTTTTCGATCAGGCCGGGAATCTCGATCAGCCGCTGCACCAGCCCGCGCTCGCGCTCCGGGTCGGTGCCATGGAACTTCGCCAGCGCGATCACCAACATGCCGAGGCCGGCGAGCTGCGTGGTGAAAGCCTTGGTCGAGGCGACGCCGATTTCCGGACCGGCGCGCGTCAGCAGCACCAGCTCCGATTCGCGCACCAGCGAGCTCTCGGGCACGTTGCAAATGGACAGGCTCGACAGGTAACCGATCTGCTTCGCCATGCGCAGCGCGGCAAGCGTATCGGCCGTCTCGCCTGACTGCGAGATCGTGACGAACAGCGTGTTCTTCGGTACGACAGGATTGCGATAGCGATACTCGCTCGCGATCTCGACCCAGCATGGCAGGCGCGCGATCTGCTCGATGTAGTACTTCGCAACTGCGCCGGCGTGATAGCTCGTGCCGCACGCGACGATCTGCACGGCCTCGGTGCGCCGGAAGACTTCAGTCGCTAGCGGACCGAACGCCGCTTCGCGCAGCTTCCCACCCGCGACGCGCTCTTCGAGCGTCTGCGCGATCGCGCGCGGCTGCTCGTGAATTTCCTTGAGCATGTAGTGCGCGTAGTCGCCCTTCTCGGCCGCATCGGCGGAGAGCGAGCTTTGCTTCACCGGACGCTGCGCGGTGTTGCCCTCGCTGTCGAGGATGCGAATGCTCTGGCGACGAATCTCGGCGACGTCGCCTTCGTCGAGGAAGATGAACTGGCGCGTCACCGGCAACAGCGCGGAGACATCCGACGCGACGAAGTTCTCGTTCGTACCGACACCGATCACGACCGGGCAGCCGGCGCGCGCGAGTACGATCGTCTCCGGCGAATCCTGCGACACCACGGCGAGCGCGTACGCGCCTTCCAGCTCCGCGACGGTCGCGCGCACGGCGCGGAACAGGTCTCCGAGCTTCTGCTTGTGATAGTGAATGCGGTGCGCGATCACCTCGGTGTCCGTCTCGGACGTGAACGTGTAGCCGAGCTTCGACAGCTCTTCGCGCAGCTCTTCGTGATTCTCGATGATGCCGTTGTGAACGATCGCGATGCCGTCGCGCGAGATGTGCGGATGGGCGTTGCGCTCCGACGGCACGCCGTGCGTCGCCCAGCGCGTGTGCGCGATGCCGAGCACGCCGGTGGTCGGCGATTCGACGAGCGCTTCCTGGAGCATCTTCACCTTGCCGACTGCGCGCAGCCGACTGATGTGACCGCTGCCGTTCAGCACCGCGACGCCCGCCGAGTCGTAGCCGCGATACTCGAGGCGCCGCAGGCCCTCGATGAGGACTGGCACGACGGGTTTGTCGCCGATGTAACCGATGATTCCGCACATATCGTCT
>JBEVKA010000129.1:0-3968 GCA_040509855.1 Steroidobacter sp. | reverse complement strand
GGAACTCTTCGGGCGCTGGCACGGCCAGATACAAACATACCAAGGCCCGATCCCCGCCCACCTCGACTTCAGAGACAACGGCAGCGTATTCGCTCGCGTGGGCACGGGTGCCTGGCAGGAAGTCGTCCAGGTGAAGCAGGAAACGAAGTCGGGGTTCCTGAAGCTCAACGACCTGCTCGGCACCCTCGACACACCGGACGCCACACGACACTCCGGTCCATTGCAACTCACATTGAAGCTGCGTAGTCCCGACACGCTCAACGGTGTCATCAGTTCCAATGCGCTGGAGACGCTGCGGGATCGCATGGGCAGCGCGGTGTCGTATTGGGTGGATCTGCGCAAGGAAAAAACGTGACCGCACCGTCACCTCCTCGCGACTGACTTGAGCCCCCGATGCATGCTCGAATGCATGCGCACCCAGCGACTGGAGGACGACGTGACTCTACAACTCGGCGACACCGCACCTGACTTTCACGCCGATACGACGCACGGCCGTATCAATTTTCACGACTGGCTGGGCAGCGGCTGGTCGGTATTCTTCTCGCATCCGAGAGATTTCACGCCCGTTTGCACCACCGAGCTCGGCCAGCTCGCCCGGCTGCAACCGCAATTCGAGCAGCGCCGGGTCAAGCTGCTCGGCTTGTCCATCGACACAGTACAGTCTCACTATCAGTGGATTCAGGACGTGCGTGAGATCCAGGGCGCCTTCATCGACTTTCCCATCGTCTCCGATCTCGATCGCCGGATCTCGCGGCTGTATGGAATGCTGCATCCAAAGCACGACGAAGCATTCACGGTGCGCACGTTGTTCATCATCGATCCAGCCCGGAAGGTGCGCCTGACGTTGACCTATCCGCAGAGCTGCGGACGGAATTTCGACGAGGTCTTGCGCACGCTCGATTCGTTGCAGTTGAGCGATGCGCACTCCGTCATCACGCCGGCCCATTGGAAGTCCGGCGACGATGTCATCATCCCGCCGGCGATTTCCGATGAGGAAGCGCGCACGCAGTTCCCGAAAGGCTGGCGCGCGCTCTCGCCTTATCTACGGCTCACGCCCGACCCGCGCGCAGCTGTGAATTGAAGAACTCGATCGTTCTCTGCCACGCCAGCGCGGCTGCTTCCTTGTTGTAACGAGGCGTGGTGTCGTTGTTGAAGCCGTGCTGAGTACCAGGATAGATATAGGCCTGGTACTTCACGCCGGCCGACTTCAACGCAGCTTCCGATGCAGGCCACGCGGCGTTGATGCGCTCATCGGTTTCCGCGAACTGCAGCAACAATGGCGCCTTGATGTTTCCAACATCGGCAACCGCCGGCGGGCTGCCATAGAACGGCACCGCCGCGCCGAGATCGGGCACGCGTGACGCGAGGAAGTTTGCCATTCCGCCGCCGTAGCAGAAGCCAACGACACCGACCTTGCCATTGCCTTGCGGCAGCTTCTTCAGATATTCGGTCGCGACAATGAAATCCTCGCGGATCTTGCCTTGATCGAGCTGTTGGAACAGCTCGCGCGCCTTGTCTTCGTCGCCCGGATAGCCGCCCAAAGGAAACAAGGCATCGGGCGCGAACGCGACGAAATTCTCCAGCGCCACACGCCGCGCGATATCTTCGATGTGAGGATTGAGACCGCGATTCTCGTGCACCACCAGCACGACGGGCAGCTTGCCCTTGGCGGCGGCGGGCTGAACCAGATAGCCACGCAACTTGCCGTAACCCGGCGCGGGAATCTCCACGAACTCGGCCTTGAGGCGCTTGTCCGTCGGCGCGACCTGTTGGGCGGCTGCGAACTTCGGCGTCAGCGCTTCCAGCAACGCGGCGCCACTCATCCCCGCGATGGCGAGCGCGGAAGCACGGTCGATGAAGTCCCGCCGCGAGATCGCACCGTGCACATATTTATCGAACAGCTGAAAGACTTCGGGCGAAAACTTTTCCGGTTCCGGCTTGGCCATGATGTTCCCTTAGCTTTGATTATCGAGCCCTGAACTATTGAGCGTGCGCGGTCGCGGCCGATTTGGGCGCGATCCGGGTCAGCTTGCCACCCTCGGCTTCGTAATTCTGCACGCCGATACGACCGACGACGTTGAACCCTTTGGCGGCGAGCAGATCGCCGGCACGTCCGGCCCGGCCTGCGTGGTTCGATACTGTCACGATCTTGCGCTCTTTAGGAATCCACGCGAGGCTTTTTTCCAGGTCGGTCAGCTGCACGCTCAGATACACCGGCAGGCTGCCGATGGTCTGGATCTCGTCGGGCCGCCGCACATCGATAATCAACACCTGCTCCGGATGCGCCAGCAGCGCGTCGAACTGGGCGCGAGTCAACGTGGTGGTTTTCGAAGTGTCCTTGGTTGCTGCTGCATTCTCAGCGGCGTGCGAGACCAGCGGCAGCGAAAGCAACAATCCCAGCGCGGCGACAGCTATCGATCGGCGAATGTTCATGACAACCTCTCATGAAATGACGGGCCGCCATTCTATGGATGCTCGCGCATTCGCCGTGAGTGGTAACAACGCATGAACTCATAACCGCACGCTGCGCGGTTTGAATTCGGTCAACGACGTGCTCTCGCCAGCGTCTCGTGCAACACCACCAGGATGATTGCAAACATGACCGTCGTAACCGGCACCGCCATGAGACCGAATGTATTGGTGGCCAGCCCCGCGCTGTATGGAACGACCGCGCTACCAAGAATGGCCGACGCAACGCTGATCGAGATCACCCGCGGCAGTTGTGAGTACGAGAACCGTCCACTCGCCTGCGCGATCAGCGTGGGAAAAATGGGCCCCAGCGCAAATCCGGTCATGGCCAGACCAGCGGCCGCGAGACTGTCGTTGGCGAACGCGTAGCACGCCGTGCCAATCACGGCGACCATGATTCCCATGCGCACCATGCGAGTCGGCCCGACTCGATCGACCACCGCTCCCAACAGCAACCGGCCCAGGAACACGCCGCCAAAGAAACAACTGCTGGTGAAACCCGCGGCCTCCGGCGTCAGCCCGCGCCATTCGGTGAGCACGGTGTAGCACCAGCGACCGAGCGTGAGTTCGAGTCCCGAGTAACAAAAAAACAAACACGCCTGGCGCAGTAACAAAGTGTCGAAGCCGCTCGCCGGCTCGACGCCACTGGCCGTGGGTTCCCGACTCGGAGCGGCCCATTGCCTGGCGTTCAACCAATGCACCACCGCCATGCTCAGCGGCACCACCGCGATCAGCACGTAACCCCATTGCCAGGCGAACTGCCTAGCGATCACTGCGGTCATCACCAACGGGCCCAGCGAGGCGCCGAGACTGTAGCTCGCATGCAGCCAGTTCACGTGACGCGGTGAAAAGTTGCGGGAGGCGTAGGTGTTGAGCGTCGTGTTGATTACGCCCGAGCCGATGCCGATCAGCACGATTCCCGCCAGCATCGCCGGCCAGATCGAGGCGCTCGCGATGGTCAGCATGCCGCTGGTCGCGAACAGCGAAGCGGCCGTCAGCAGCGTCGCCGTCGCGAAGCGGCTCAGCAGTCGCGCCGTAATCAAACCGCTGAGGAAATAGGTCACGCCATGCGTGAGCAGCACCGTGCCGAAGTCGGCATGCTCACGGCCAAACAAGACCCGCATGGACGGCCAGGCGACCGCCAGCGTGCCGTCCGGCAATCCCAGGCAAATGAAGCCGGCAAAGCTCAGCGCCAGGATGGCCAGCGAACCCGCCGACACTTGCAGCGTTCGAGTCGACACTCGCGGCGCCCGCTAGTTCGCGAGCGTAGTCGGTCGCACGAGAACAGGTTCGTGTTCGAGAATTACCGGAAATGCGTAGTACATGTGGCCGCGTTCGCGCAGGGCGCGGAAGGTTTCGTCGCCCGCGAGTATACGCGTGCTGGTGGCCAGGCTTGCTAGAACTCCCGTCCCCTCGTCTCCTTGGTGAGAAACGCGGCCAGCAGCGCCATCACACTCAGGGCTGCGAAGTACATGACCACGGTCTCGATCCTGTCGCCA
>JBEVKA010000128.1:0-9082 GCA_040509855.1 Steroidobacter sp. | reverse complement strand
CTACGGCCGTCACACCCATGTCGCGTAGATACGGAATCTTGTCGATGATTCCTTGCCAGTCGCCGCCCTGATACAACTTCAGATCGTCGCCGTTGCCGCGTCCATTCAGATCGGGGTCGTCGAACAGCGTGCTGTCGAAACCGGCGGGCGTATTGTTGGCCGTGTTGCCGTCGACGAAACGGTCCGTAATGATTTGATAGACGACGTCCTTGGGTGTGATCGGCGTGGCCGCGCCGAGCTGGCCCGAAGCGAACAACGCGACGGACACCGCCGCCGCGCGCAGCAATAATTTCCCTCGATGCAATGGCGAGCAGATCATTGGATATTCCCTCATTGGATGTCCATTTGAACTCATGGGCGCGGGCATCCTAGGACTGGGTCACGCGCGGCCACAATCCTCTGCATACGTATTCATGAACGGCATTAGTACATGGCGAACACCACGCCGTGGCCCGGCAACTTCAGTCGGTGATCGCGTATCTCTCCCGTCAGTACGCCGACACTGTCGATCTGTTGTAGCTGCTGAGACACTGTCACTTCGACGGGTCGATTGGAAAGATTGAATGCGGCGAACACTCGCGAGTCATCACGCGCACGAGTGAATGCCAGCACGGGCTCGGCGACGTCGACGAATTTGATGTCGCCCCAACGCAGCGCTTCGTGACGCTTTCGCCAACGCAGGAATGCGCGACAGTTGTTCAACACGGAGTGTCGATCGGACGACTGCGCTTCCACACTCATTCGCCGATGTTCCGTTGGCACTGGCAGCCAGGATCGCGCGGACGAGAAGCCGGCGTATTCGCTGTCGTTCCAGGGAATGGGCGTGCGACAGCCATCGCGACCTTTGAAATTAGGCCAGAACGCGATGCCATACGGATCGCGCAAGGATTCGAAGGGCACAGCGGCCTCGCTCAATCCCAGTTCTTCGCCCTGATAGAGACAGACCGATCCGCGCAGCGAGCACAGCAGCGCGATGAGTTGATTGGCAAGCGCGGGCGAAGGGTTTGGACCGCCCCAGCGCGTGACCACCCGTCGCACATCGTGATTCGACAGCGCCCAACACGGCCAACCTTCGGACAGGTTCGCCTCCAGCCCCTCGACGACACTGCGAATGTGAGCGACGGAAAATTCCTCGGACAACAACTCGAAGCTGTAGCCCATGTGCAGGCGATTGCCGCTGGTGTATTCGGCGGTGGTCGCGATGGAATCCTCGGAGGAGATCTCGGCCAGCGCCGCCGTGTGTGGATATTCATTCAGCAGCGCCCGCAACTCGGCGAGGAACTGCAGATTCTCCGGCTGCGTGTTGTCGTAGCGATGATATTGATACGCGTACGGATTCTCGGGACTGAAGCCACGCGTCTTGCGCTCGGCCGGCGGCTTCGGCGGGTTGTCACGCAGCGCCTGATCGTGGAAACAAAAGTTGATCGCGTCCAGCCGCAGACCGTCGACACCTTTATCCAGCCAGAAGCGCACGTTGTCGAGCACGGCGCGACGCATTTGCGGCTGATGAAAGTTCAAGTCCGGCTGCGACGCCAGGAAATTATGCAGGTAGTACTGGCGACGGCGCGGCTCCCAACGCCAGGCCACACCGCCAAAAATCGACAACCAGTTGTTGGGCGGCGTGCCATCGGGTTTGGGGTCGGCCCATACATACCAATCCGCTTTGGGATTGTCGCGACTGTGGCGACTCTCGCGAAACCACTCGTGCTCGGCCGAGGTGTGGCTCAGCACTTGATCGATCATGACTTTCAGGCCGAGTTCATGCGCGCGCGCGAGCAGACGATCGAAGTCGGCCATGGTGCCGAACAAGGGATCGACGGCGCGATAGTCGGCCACGTCGTACCCGAAATCCGCCATGGGCGAACGAAAGAATGGTGCGATCCAGATAGCGTCGACGCCGAGATCTGCGACGTAATCAAGTCGCTGCAGGATGCCCGGCAGATCGCCGACGCCGTCAGCGTTGCTATCGAGGAAGCTGCGCGGGTAGATCTCGTAGATCACCGCGCCACGCCACCACGGCGGAATTGTCATCGGCCAGGCCCCTCATCTTTGATCGCGCAAAGATTACCCGCGGGCCGGGTCGGGCTCGACACCCTGCATACGTATTCAGAGGGGCTGAGGGATTTTTCCCACCCAAAATAAAACGAGCGACCCACCGCCTTGCGGGGGTCGCTCGCGTGGACGCTGGTTCATTGGTCAGTCGGCAATGGACCAGCGATCTCGCTCTCGAACTACTTCACTCCCAATAGCGGGGCGAACGGTAGTAGTCGAAAGCTCGATCCCGATAGGTCAGTCCGTCGTTCTTGGTCAGCTCGCCGATCGAGTCGGCCGGCGCAGACTGCAGCTGTTCCTTGGTGAGATTCACCACGTAGCTGCCCTCGTCCGCGTCGTACTTCAGCAGATTCCAAGGGATCGGATGATATTTCTCATTCACGCCCAGGAAGCCACCGAAGCTGACGGCCGCGAACATGATGTTGTTGGACAGCTTGTCCAGCACCACGTCCTCGATCTCGCCGATCTTCTTGCCGCCCGGATCCTTCACCGAGGTGCCGATGACCTTCTTGGCGCGAATCGCTGTGGTATGTCCGCTCGCAGTGGGCATGATCGTCCTCCGTCAAGTGTTGCCATGGTCTCGTGGGGCAACAACGACTGACGCCTGCCGGAGTTCCTGAGAAGTGTCTGTCACGCTGTCGGCGTTTATATGTAACTCAGCCACCAGTCGCGTCGCTCGCGCTTCACGCGCGCGAACCGGGACGAGAGCGGATACAACATCAAGATCGTGCTCAGCCACACCGCGTACACCACCGCCAGCCCGAAGCCCTGGCCGCCACCGTTCTGGAACTTGAGCAGGAAGTCGATGTAATAACTCACCGGAATTCCGCCCAGGGCGCCGATGACAATTGCCAGACAGTGCACCAGGTAGATGTGCAGAATGTACGTGAACATGGAGGTGCGGCCGAATGCCAGGAACAATCGCTGCAGCGGGCCAGTGAGCTTTTCCAGTGCGAGAAACAACAGCATCGATACGCCGAGCGTCGCTAATACATACATCAGCGATGGCGGATATTTGGACACGTTGATGAACGACAGCAGCGTCATGATGCCGCTGGACTGAACCGACCAGGGCGCCGGATCGCCGTAGCCATTGATCGCGCGCAACACTACGAACGCGGCGAGGAAGCTCATCGCCAGCGCCAGCACACTACGACGGCGCTGCTCGCCCGGCTGACGAAAGATGAAGCCCAGGCCGTAACCGAGGCACATGATGCCGAACCATGGGATCAGCGGATAAGGAACGAAGCCGCGCATGAATACCGGCGGACCGGGCTGCATGGTGAGAAACCATAGTGCGCCGGGTGCGTCGGGTCGGATGGCTCCTGCGATGATGGGATGAAAGATGATGATGAACGCGCCGAGCGCGAGCACACCCATCGCGGGCAGCCGCACGACTGCGGCCATCAACACCATGCTGGCGCCGATCGCCCAGATCACTTGCATGAACGCGAGCGGCGGCCCCATGTTGAAACCGAAGCCGATGACAGTGAGCTCCAGCAGGATCAACCACAGACCGCGCGTCAGCAGAAACTTGCTCAGCTCGCCCGGCGCCTTGCCGTTGGCTCGCTGCATGAAGATCGACACGCCGGAAAGAAACACGAACGTCGGCGCGCACAGATGCGTGACCCAGCGGGTCATGAACAGCAGCGGATTGGTTTGCGTCAGATCGGTGGCGCTGAACAGGAATGCCGGCGCATGCAAAAAATCTCGAACGTGGTCGAGCACCATCAGGACGATGACCAGACCGCGCAGCATGTCGATGGCGTCGAGACGCAGCGCGCCGGCGCGAGTGAGACCGATTTCTTTGGCGGCTGTGGCTGCCGACGTACTACGACCAACGAGCTCCGGCGCAACCGCCGCGATCTGGCTGCTTTGATCCATGATGCAACTCCGAGGAGAGCCGGCGAGCATCGCCGGCGTGCGCATTGGCGCACAATGCCCTCATGGAATAGTACTTACTTTGGTGAGCTGGAGATGCCCGCGGTGGGGGTTGGCGAGGCTGGACTTAGGGGCAATGCTTGCTTACTTCAACACGCTCGCGAGAATTTCCAGCGCGTAGTCGACGTCCGCTCGCTTTATCAGCAGTGGCGGTGCGAGGCGCAATGTATGGACGTGCGTGTCCTTCGCCAACAATCCCTTGTCTCGCAATCGCTCGCAATATTTGTAGGCGCCACCGGCATGCGCGTGGAATTCGATCGCGAGCATCAATCCGCGGCCGCGCACGTCGCGGATGAGATCGCTGCCGATCGAGCGTAGTTGCGATAGGAAATATTCACCCTGCACGCGGGCATTCTCGATCATGCCCTCCTCGACCAGCACTCGGAGCGCCGCGCGGGCGATGGCGCTGGCGAGTGGATAGCCGCCGAACGTGCTGCCGTGAGTGCCCGGCTGCAACACCTTCAATGTATCGTTGTTCGCCAGCACAGCGGAGATCGGATAGAAGCCTCCGGACAACGCCTTGCCCAGCAAAGTGAGATCCGCACGGATCTCTTCATGTTCCTGCGCCAGCAGCTTGCCGGTGCGGCCGAGGCCGGTCTGGATTTCATCCAGCACCAGGACGACATTCCTGGCCGTGCACAGCTCGCGCACTCGTTTGAAATATCCCGGTGGCGGAATGAGCACGCCCGCTTCACCTTGAATCGGCTCGACCAGGAATGCGACGGTGTCGTCATCGATCGCCGCGGCCAACGCGTCGAAATCACCGAACGGCACGGCGCGAAAGCCGGGAGCAAATGGCCCGAAGTTCCCAGTCGATAGCGGCTCGCTGCTGAAACCGACGATGGCGAGCGTGCGGCCGTGAAAATTGTTGGAACAAACGACGATGTTCGCCTGGTCGGGCGCGACCCCTTTCACCTCATAGCCCCACTTGCGTGTGACCTTCAGCGCCGACTCCACCGCCTCGGCCCCGCTGTTCATGGGCAGGATGGACTTGGCGCCGGTGAGCCGCTCCAGGTCCTGATACAACAGCGGCAACTGATCGTTGTAATAGGCGCGCGAAGTCAAAGTGAGCCGCGACGCCTGTTCGCACATGGCGGCGAGGATCTTGGGATGACAATGCCCCTGGTTCAGCGCCGAGTACGCGGACAGGCAGTCGAGATAGCGTTTGCCCTCGACATCCCACACCCACACACCCTCGCCCCGAGTCAAAGTCACATCGAGCGGCTTGTAGTTACGCGCGCCGAGGCGAGCCTCGATGGCGTATAGATCGCTTGCTGATAGCGTCATGATGGAACCCCAGTGACGCTCATTAGAGGCGGCCGGCGGCCGAATGTCAATAATCCTTCAGAATCCTTCAATCTATCCGCTGTTGTAATTATGCCGTCAGTGTGGCCGGTCACGTAGAATGCCGGCCCGGTGCCTTGGAACCGCGCTCGACCCGTGAATCAAACCTCGCCTATTCGCGACCTGCTGACCCAACACAACCTCGCACTGACGCCGACAGAGGCCAAGATTGCCCAGGTTTTGTTGAACGACTATCCCGTCGCCGGCCTCGGCACCGCCACCGCGCTGGCGCGACGCGCCGGTGTGAGTGATCCGAGCGTCATCCGCATGGTCAGCAAGCTCGGGTTCGACGGCTTCGCGGCGTTTCAACAGCGGCTGCTGGAAGAAGTGGAAGCCGGCCTGCGCTCGCCATTGATGATGCTGGAGACCAAACGTCCGGTGCGAGCCACGGGCGGCAGGAGCATCGAAGAAACATACATTCGCTCGGCTGCCACCGCGGTCGAGTCCGCTGCCGCGATGACACTGCCGCAGACTTACGCTCGCGCCGTGCAACTCATCATGGAAGCGAAAGGTCGCGTGCTGCTGGTGGGCGGGCGCTTCAGTCGTCACATCGCCGCCATGCTGGCCGGCTATCTGACGCAATTCCGCTCCGGCGTGATCGCCGTGCCCGCGCTGTCGTCAGAAGCGTTCGATCTGCTGCTCGACACCGGGCCACGCGATACGCTGGTTGCCTTCGATCATCGTCGCTATCAGACCGATGTGATTCGTTTCGTCGAACAGGCCGCCGACCGCGGCATTCAAGTCGTCCTGTTCACGGACGTGTGGCGCTCTCCCGCCGCCGAGCATGCCAAGGTGGTGATCGTCGGCCCGATGGAAGCGGACTCTCCTTACGACACGCTGGCGCCGGCGGTGGCGCAGATGGAGGCCTTGGTTGCACGCATCGTGGCCGATCACGCCGAGAGCAGCGGCCCACGCATCGAAGAGCTCGAGCGCATCCGCTCGCGCAACACTGCGACAGTGCAAGGGGCGACGGCGGAAGGATCGAAGGCCACCGCCAAACGCACTCCAGCGAAAAAGAAGTATCGATGACGGAGTGGTCGACGATGGACTGGCCGCCCGCAGTCGAAATATTGAACGACGGCGGTCGCTCGCCGTTCGTGCTGATCTGCGAGCACGCGTCCAATCATATTCCCGCGGAATACGCCAAGCTCGGCCTGGACGACAAGGAGCTGACGCGCCACATTGCTTGGGACATCGGCGCGGCCGAGGTCACGAGAGCACTGTCGCAGCGTCTCGACGCCGCGGCTTTTCTGGGCGGCTACTCACGTTTGCTCATCGATCTCAATCGACCACTGCACGTCGCGGACAGCATTCCCTTACGCTCGGAAGCAACCGACATTCCTGGCAATCGTGCCCTGAGCGATGAGGAGAGGGAGCGGCGCGCGCGACTGATGTTTCATCCGTTTCAAGATGGTCTGCGTGCTCACATCGAGCAGCGCACTACCGATGGCCGACGCAACATCCTGATCGCGGTTCACAGCTTCACGCCGGTGTATCTGGGCCAGCCGCGCTCCTGGCATGCGGGTGTACTTTTCGGTAAAGCGGAGGGACTCGGCCAAGCGCTCATCACTCAGTTGAGCCGCGATCCTATGCTGAACATCGGCGCGAATGTTCCCTATAGCGTCAGCGCCGAAGCCGACTACGCGCTGGTCGTACACGGCGACTTGCTGGGAAATCCTGCAGTGTTGATCGAGATCCGCAACGATCTGATCGACGATGCGAGTGGCGTCACCGAATGGACGGACAGGCTGGCGCAGGCACTGTCCGCCGTCGCACCGACATCGGCCTGAGCCTTCAGCCCCACAAAGCCTGCGACGGCCACGCCATGACGCCGGTCTTGTCGTATTGAATCCCGTTCGGCCAATCTTCCGCCTGCAGCAGCGGCCCATCGAGATCGACAACTTCACACAACTGCGCCAGCACCATGCCCGGCGCCATGCCGACCGAACCCGTCACCATGCAGCCGACCATCAATCGCATGCCGACCGCGCGTGCCGCGTGAGCCAGCTCCAACGCCGCAGTGAGGCCACCGGTCTTGTCGAGCTTGATGTTCACGAAGTCATAGCGAGTCTTCAACCGCTCCAGGTCCGCGATCGTGTCGACGGCTTCATCAGCGCAGACGGGAATCATCGAGCGACCGGCGACCAGCTCGGCATCGCCGTTCGCCGGCACCGGCTGTTCGAGCAGATCGACACGCAGCTCCGCCAGGCGAGGCCCGAGCGAATACAACGTTTCCACGTCCCAGGCTTGATTCGCGTCGACGATCAATCGTGAATTCGGTGCGCCACGCCGCACCGCCTGTACGCATTCGAGCGGTTGCTCATTGGAAACTTTGATCTTCAGCCAACGATATCGCGCCAGCTCGCGCGCGGATTTCTCATAGGCTTCCAATGAACGAATGCCGATCGTCACCGCGCTCGCGATCTCGCGAGTATTGCCGACACCGGCGATATCCCAAGCTCGCCGGCCAGTGCGCTTGGCTTCCAAATCCCATAGCGCCGAGTCGAGTGCATTACGCGCGCCGCCGACCGGCAACAAATGCAGCAGTTCGAGGCGCGTGACGCCGGCCTCGATCCGTCCGCGCAAGGCTTCGAGCTGCGCCACCATGCTGTCCAGCGTCTCACCGTGATAATCGACACCGGCGGCTTCGCCGCGAGCGATGAGCTCGCCGTCCTGCAGTGCGACGATGATGACGTCGCTGTTGGTGTAGGTCGCCCGTGAAATCACGAACGGCTCGCGCAACGGCCAGGACTTTTTCTGAATGGTTAGCTTCACGGCGACTCCCGACGATCATCTGGGCGCCGAGCATAGCAAGACGCGGCGGCGAACGGCTCTGCGTTGGGATCTTCGTTAGAATGGGCGCCATGCCGATTCAATCCCTGTTCGCGACTCACATCTACACCGCCCAGCTCCAGCAAGGCGACTGGCGCACGCTCAACAAACAACTGCTGCGCGAATGCCTGCAGCTGCAACAGGATGACGAGACCGGACAACGCTGGTCGAAGCACAATTATCCGGGCGGCTACACGTCGTATCACTCCGCGCATCGCATGCAGCAGGCTTCGCCCACGTTCGCGAAGCTGGAGCGACACATCGACCGCCATGTGAAGTCGTTCGTGAACTCACTCGAGCTCGACATGACCGGACGCGAGCTGGCGATGACGGACTGCTGGATCAACGTCATGCCGCGGCAGGTCGCGCACAGCATGCACTTGCATCCGCTGTCGACAATCAGCGGGACGTACTACGTGCAGACACCCAAAGGTTGCACCGGGCTGAAGTTCGAGGATCCGCGCCTGGAACGATTCATGGCGTCGCCGCCGAGACGCGCCGACGCCAAACCGGAGAATCGTTCATGGTCGGTGGTACCCGCCGAAGCCGGCAAAGTGGTGTTGTTCGAGAGCTGGCTGCGGCATGAAGTGGCGGCCAATCCGGTCGCCGGCGAGCGCGTCAGCATCAGCTTCAATTACAACTGGTTCTGAGCAGGCGCTAGCCCAGTACCGACGGTAGCTCTCTCAGCACGCGATGAACGAACTGCACGCAGATCGAGCCTTCGCCGACGGCTGACGCAACCCGCTTGACACTGCCCGAGCGCACATCCCCGACCGCGAACACACCGGGCAGGCTCGTCTCCATCAAATAAGGCTGCCGCTGCATTGGCCAGCGGGCATCTTTCAATTCGTCGGCGCGCAAATCGGCGCCGGTGCGCACGAAACCTTTTTCGTCGAGGTTGATGCAGCTCTTC
>JBEVKA010000127.1:0-8574 GCA_040509855.1 Steroidobacter sp. | reverse complement strand
TGAAAGCGGGCGGATAAGGCCGTCGAGATTCGTGTATATTTCGCCCCCGTTTTCGACCGTGTGCTGCAACTGGCTCACCGGTACCCTGGTACCAGCGAAGGTGCCAGCCACGGGGGGAAAGCGAGTGGGAGTGGGATTGGAAAACGGCTGGGATCAGTAAGTTACTGATTCTCACCACTGGCGGTTCGAATCCTTCCGCCCCAGCCAGTTCGCGGTTACCAGTCGGAGTTCAGTAATGGATCGTGCCACGATGGCGGTGTTTACGGGCAACGCCAATCCGCAGCTCGCCCAGGACATTGCGCGTCATCTGATGGTGCCGCTCGGCCGCGCCGATGTCAGGCGCTTCAGCGACAGCGAGTGCACAGTGGAGTTGCTGGAGAACGTCCGCGGACGCGACGTGTTCATCGTGCAGCCGACCTGTTCGCCGGCCAACGATCACTTGATGGAATTGCTGGTGATGACGGATGCCTGCCGGCGCGCATCGGCGGAGCGGATCACCGCAGTGATTCCTTACTTCGGTTACGCGCGCCAGGATCGTCGGCCGCGCGCGATGCGAGTGCCGATCACGGCGAAGCTGGTCGCGAACATGATTGCGAGCGCCGGCGTGAATCGCCTGCTCACAGTCGATCTGCACGCGGACCAGATCCAGGGATTTTTCGATATCCCGGTGGACAACGTGTATGCCTCGCCGGTGTTGCTCGGCGATGCGTGGAAGCAGAAGTACGACGACTTGATGGTGGTGTCGCCGGATGTCGGCGGCGTGGTGCGTGCGAGAGCGTTGGCGAAGCGATTGGATGATGCCGAGCTGGCCATCATCGACAAGCGCCGCCCGCGCCCGAACGAGTCCGAGGTGATGAACATCATCGGCGAAGTGCGAGGCAAGACCTGCGTGCTGATCGATGACTTGGTCGACACCGCCGGCACACTGTGTCACGCGGCGGAGGCGTTGAAGGCGAACGGCGCTAAGAGAGTGCTGGCGTACATCACGCACCCAGTGCTGTCGGGCCCTGCGATCGACCGCATCTCACAGTCGCAGCTGGATGAGCTGGTCGTGACGGACACGATTCCGCTGCGCGAGGATGCGAAGAGCTGCAAGAAGATCCGTCAGCTGAGTGTTGCCGGGTTGCTGGCGGAGACGATGCGGCGCATTCGGGATGAAGAGAGCGTGAGCTCGCTGTATATCGATTGATGCTAGCGGCGCCTCGCGGCGCCACCGCAGGAAAGTAAAAGCTTATTTTTTGGCGGCTTCGCCGCCGGTTTGGAAAAGGCGCGCTTCGGTGCGCGCGGGCTCGGAGGGTCGCCGCTCAACAGCGTGTGGCATCGGGCCGGGCCGATGAGATTGTTTCCTTTCTTTTCGCGGCGCAAGCCGCAAAAAGAAAAACCCACAGTGGCGGCGTTATTGGTCGCGATGCGCCGTTACTTTGTTTCTAACTGGAGTTACTCATGAAAACCTCGTTTGACCTCGTCGCCGACTCCCGGGCCGACGTGCAGGGGAAGGGTGCGAGCCGCCGCCTGCGTCGTGCTGGGAAAGTTCCGGCGATTCTCTATGGCGGCCATCAGCAGCCGAAACAGCTCATTCTGGATCACCAGAACCTGCTCACCCTGCTGGTGAATGAGCGCTTCTTCTCCACCATCCTGCAGCTCAAGATCGATGGCCAGCCGCAGGCGGCCATTCTCAAGGACGTGCAGCGCCATCCGGCCAAGAACCAGATCCTGCACATGGATCTGCAGCGCGTGCTGGAGAACGAAAAGATCCGCATGACCATTCCGCTGCATTTCAAGGGCGCCGCTGGCGCGCCTGGCGTGAAGACGCAGGGCGGCGTGGTGTCGCACCTGTTGAACGAAGTCGAAGTGCTGTGCTTGCCGAAGGACCTGCCGGAATATCTGGAGATCGACCTGTCGACGATGGAGATCAATCAGATCCGTCGTCTGTCCGATCTGCAGCTGCCGCAGGGTGTCGAGGTGGTGTTGCTCTCGCACGGTCGCGACGAAGCCATCGTCTCCGTCCACCATCCGCGTGCGGAAGAAGTGGAAGCTCCGGTCGCTGCGGCCGCGGCTGCTGCCACTCCCGCTGCTGGTGCGGCTCCGGCTGCTGGTGCAGCGGCTGCTCCGGCTGCCGGTGGCGATGCCAAGAAGGCTGCCGCCGCTCCGGCTGCTGCCGCTGGCGCCAAGAAGGAAGGCGGCAAGAAGTAACGCGTCACGCTGTCGGCTGCCTCGATTTGGGGCAGCTCGCGGCGTGAGCACGATGGCGGGCGGAGTTCTCCTCCCGCCATCGTTGCGTTATTTTTGGTCGCACTCCTATGGCGGGCACCACACTCAAGATCATCGTCGGCCTCGGCAATCCCGGCCCCGAGCATCTGCTCACGCGCCACAACGCGGGCTTCTGGTTCGTCGACGCGCTGGCGGCCAAGCTGGGCGGGGCCTTTCGCAGCCATGCGAAATTTCACGGCGACATTTGCCGAGTGCAGTACTGTGGCCAGGATGTCACGCTGCTGAAGCCGACCACGTATATGAATCGCAGCGGGCTCGCGATTCGCGCGCTGGCCGACTATGTGAAGATCCCGCCGGGCGAAATTCTGGTCGTGCACGACGAGCTCGATCTGCCGGTGGGTGACACGCGCTTCAAACTCGGCGGCGGCGCCGGTGGTCACAATGGCCTGCGCGATACGATCACTCACATGGGCCAGGAGTTCTGGCGGCTGCGCATCGGCGTCGGGCATCCCGGCGACAAGTCGCAAGTGATCGATTACGTCCTGCGTCGGGCGCCCAAGGACGAAGAGGAAAGAATCCTCGCCAGCATCGATCAGGCAATGCAGGCGTTGCCGACGTTCCTGGAACAAGGCGCCGAGCGCGCCATGAACGGTTTGCACGGCAAGAAGTGAGTGGCTACGGCTGCTCTTTTAGTCACTAGTCATTAGTCATTAGTCACTTCTAAAAAATCATGGGCATCAACTGCGGCATCGTCGGTCTGCCCAACGTCGGTAAATCGACGCTGTTCAATGCGCTGACGCGCGCGCAGATCGCGGCAGAGAATTATCCGTTCTGCACGATCGATCCCAACGTCGGCATCGTGCCGGTGCCGGATCCGCGTCTCGACGTGCTCGCCGGCATCGCCAAATCCGAGAAGCGGTTGCCGGCCACGGTCGAGTTCGTCGACATTGCCGGCCTGGTGGCGGGCGCGTCCAAGGGCGAAGGTCTCGGCAATAAATTCCTGTCTCACATTCGCGAGACGGATGCGATCGCGCACGTCGTGCGTTGCTTCGAGGACGATGACATCGTGCACGTCGCCGGTCGCATCAAGCCGCTCGACGACATTGAAGTCATCAATACCGAACTCGCGCTCGCCGATCTGGATACCGTCGAGCGCGGTTTGCAGCGTGCTGAAAAAGCCGCCAAGGCAGGCGACAAGGACGCGATCAAACAACGCGACCTCATGAAAAAGTTGAAAGAGCATCTCGACTCGGGCAAGCCCGCGCGCTCGCTCATCAAGGATGCGGAAGAGCGCAAGCTGCTGTCTGAGTTGCATCTCATCACCATCAAGCCGCTGATGTATGTGGCCAACGTGGCCGAGAAAGGGTTCACCAACAATCCGCATCTCGACTCGGTTAGGCAGCTCGCCGCCAGCGAGAATTCGGAAGTGGTCGCGGTGTGCGCGGCCATCGAAGCGGAGATCGCGCAGCTCGAAGAAGCGGACCGCGCTGACTTTCTCAAGGATATCGGGCTCGAAGAGCCAGGCCTCAACCGTGTGATCCGCGCGGGTTACAAACTGCTTGGCTTGCAGACTTATTTCACGGCCGGGCCGAAAGAAGCGCGTGCGTGGACTGTGCGCATCGGTGCGACTGCGCCGCAGGCAGCCGGCGTGATTCACACGGATTTCGAGAAAGGATTCATTCGCGCCGAAGTCATCGCGTACGACGACTACGTCGGTTTCAAAGGCGAGCAGGGCTCGAAAGAGGCGGGCAAGCTACGCTTGGAAGGCAAGGAATACATCGTCCACGAAGGCGATGTGATGCACTTCCGATTCAACGTCTGATTATTCTCGCCGCCTGCGGCGGCGGGCTGGATAGTCTAGAACACGCGGCGAGCTGCTATAGCAGCCCGCAGCTCGCCGCATGCTCACTCAACTTTAGAAGTTGAAACGGCCCTGAGCGCCGAACACGCTCTGGTCGCCGCCGATCGTGATGATCGCGCCGGCAGACCACTGAGACGTGAAGTTGTAGCGCGCCTCGCCGATCAGGTAGGTGTCGCCATCCAGGCCGGCGACTTCGAATTCGAAGTGCTCGATGCCGGCTTCCACTTCGATCTTGGGCGCCACGATCGTGCGGATGCGCACGCCGGCGAACAGGCCGGTGTCGTCGTCATCGGAGCGGCCGAAGTCCACTTCATAGCTCACGAAGCCGCCGCGCGCGACCAGATCGAGGCTGTTGCCCAACGGCCAGTGGCCGCCGCCGCCGATCAGAATGCGCGTCGCATCGATGCCGCCATCGAGGTCGAGCGCCTGATATTCGGCGAGCGCGAAAAAGTTCTGATAGACCGGCAGTGAGCCGCGCAGCTGGATGCCGTCGCCGTCCACGTCCAGATCGTCGGAGTCGATTTCCGCTTCCATGAAGCGCGCCACATCCACATTGCGATAGCTGAAATTCTCGGCCGCGGAGGCCGCGAACGGCAGCGTGAGAATGGCGGCGCCGATCAAGCTCGTTACGTTCATCTTCATAAGTTACGTTGGTGTTCCGATCGCGCATCATTGCGCTGAATATTATTTTACTGTTCTGAGTTCGCGGCTGCTTGGATTCGAGAGCGAGCGTCTGTAGTTGGCGACAAGGGTTGGACAGCACGCGATCGTTCATCTATACAGTCGCGTAAAAGGAACAACAAATGACGCAAGGATTGCTGGTCTGCGCACGATCTCACTACTAGTCGCCGGAATTGCGCTGTTGGGAAGCGCGAGCGCTTTCGGGCAGGAAGCGCGGCCGCCGACCTATGCAAGTATTCGCACCGACGTGACGGTGCAGCCCGGACCGCCGCCAAACACCGATCAGCCCCGGCCCCGCGACTATTTCCAACTGGCCGGCGCCGCTCAACCGCAGCTCTGTGGCGAAGTGCTCGAAGCCTTCAATGAGCCGGGCCGATATGACGGCGGCGATGGCACGCGGTGGATGCTGGACAGTCCGCGTCAGATCGACTTCGCGAGTCTGGATCCGAAACATCCGCCGGGCACGCAGTATGTCTTCCCTGATCTCGAATATGTGCGCGTCGACCTGGACACGGATGGCGTCGATGAGCACGTGTATCGATTGAATAGCGTGCTGCACAGTCAGTGGATCCAGCAGCTGATGATCGTGCCCGATGAGTTGCAGCAGCATCCCGAGCTGCTGACTCGCCATGCCGATGAGTGCAAGAGGATCGATCCCCGAGGGGGCTGCTCGTCCATCACATCCATGATTACGCATGCGCTCAGCGCGAGCGTGCCGGACAAGCTGGCGAGCGAATGGATGTTCACCAGGCAGAGTCCCTGGAGCTGGGCAACCGATGATGAAGTTTCGCGCGAGCTGATCTACGCGAGCCGCAATCAATTACGGCGTAACGTCGGTGGTGGGTCGAGCGCCAACTGGAGCCTCTACAAAATCAAATCCGGTGTGGTCGCAGTGGGAGCGCCACTGTTCTTCGACTTCGCGCCGCCGGAGTTGCTGGTGTTCATTCCTTCGAGGACGCGTCCCGGAGATCTGCAATGTGTGCTCATGCCCCGCGTGTGGCATGAGCGACGAGTAGAAACATCAGAACCATGACGCGTGTGCCGATGCGTGCCAGCCGGACAAATCGCGGCGGCTAAACCAGACAAATTCCGGCGCGTGTTACGTCAAGAGCAGCGCCAGTCGCGTCGATCGCTCACATCGACTCACACAGCGAACGCAAGGTCGGTAAGCACTGGAAGGCATGGCGCAATTCCGTGTTGGCATGAGCGAAGGCCTTCGTTGGTGACGTTTGAGTTACGGCGTTTTCGACATTTCGATTCCTGCCTGGTCGGCATGAGTCTGTTTCGCGCTGCCTGATTGGTCACCCGTCCATCCACGGCTACCTTGCACACCCTGGATGTATGGGGGTTACCCGATGAAGTCTCGTCAATGGATCGGTTCGGCGTCGCTGGTGGGCGCGATCGTTGTTTCGGCGCTGCTGTTGACCGCATGGAAAAGGTCGAGCATTGCTGACGCGGACGCAGCGGCTGCCAATCAGCCTGAGCCCGCGGAGTCGATCGTCACGGCCATCGCTCGCGAGCACGAACACATTCGCACCACGACGTCGATCGGCACGGTCGTCGCATTACGTTCCATCACCGTCCGCAACGAATTACCGGGCACCGTGCGCAGTGTCGCATTGGAGCCGGGCAAGGTCGTAGAAGCCGGCACGGTGCTGGTGGCGCTCGATGTTTCTGTCGAAGAGGCCGATCTGCAGGCGTTGCAGGCGCAGGCCGCACTCGCGCGCACTCAGTTCGCTCGCATGCAGCGAATGAGCGAGCATCGCGCCGCTTCCGAAATGGAAGTCGATAGCGCACGAGCTGAACAGCAAGTGGTTGAAGCGCAGGTTGCGCGCATCAAAGCCGTCATCAATCGAAAGATCATTCGCGCACCGTTCCGTGCACGCATCGGCATCTCCGACGTTCACCCCGGCCAATATCTGAATGAGGGTGCGTTGCTGACCACGTTGCAGGGTGTCGATGATTCCGCTTACGTGGATTTCAGCGTAGCTCAGCAGATCGCGGGCTCGCTGGTTCCGGGCGGTACGGTCAACGTCGTGGCGTCGAATGAAGTGTCCACGCCGATCAAGGCGGAGATTCTCGCCATCGATGCGCGTGTCGATCCGACTACTCGTAATGCGACCGTGCGCGCCAAGCTCGTGAATGTGAAACATGGTCCATCACCCGGTGCATCGGTGCGAGTGCAGGTGCCAGTGGGCATACCGCAGATGGCGACCGCGATTCCCGCTAGCGCCGTTCGCAAGGGACCGTCGGGAGATCATGTGTTCGTCGTGGTCGCCGATGAGAAAGGTCAGACTCGCGCGCGCTTGCGCCAGGTGACGATCGATGCGATGGCGGGCGACGACGTCGTGATTACCAAAGGTCTCGAACCTGGCGAGCACGTCGCGGCCTCGGGTTCGTTCAAGTTGCGCGAAGCGGCGCTGGTGGCGGTCACCAACCCAGCGGAATCCGTAGCGCGCAACGAGAACAAGCCAGCCGCGTCGACGATGTAGTCGAACGAACAAGTCACGGCGGAGCTTTGCCATGCGCTCATTCACCGATATTTTCATCAAGCACCCCGTTCTTGCGGTGGTGGTCAACCTGGTCATCGTGCTGATCGGCGTGCGAGCGCTGTTCAACTTGCCGGTGCAGCAGTTTCCGAGCGTCGAGAGTTCGTCGGTCATCATCACGACGGTGTACACCGGTGCTAGCGCCGAGACCGTGCGCGGATTCTTGACGACGCCGATCGAGCGTGCGGTATCTGCGATCAGCGGCGTCGACTACGTTGAATCGACCAGCCGCGCCGGCGTCAGCACGGTTACCGTGCGTTTGAAGCTCGATCACAACAGTACCGACGCGTTGGCGGAAGTCACGGCTCGTCTGCAGCAAGTGCGTTCGGAGTTGCCGGGTGAAGCCGAGCCGCCAGTCGTCGAGGTGCAACGCGCCGATCGTCCGTACGCGACGTTTTATCTGGGCTTTACTTCTCCCGATCGAAGTGTTCCCGAGCTGACCGACTGGTTGTCGCGCACGTTGCAGCCGCAGCTATCCACGCTCGAAGGCGTGCAACGCGTAAGTTATGCAGGCAGCCAGCCGCTCGCCATGCGCGTGTGGATCGATCCGGATCGTCTCGCGGCTCGCAATCTTTCACCGGGCGATGTGCAAGCCGCGCTCCAGCGCAATAACTATCTGGCCGCGGTGGGCCAGACCAAGGGCAACCTGGTCCAGGTCAACCTGCTGGCGAACACCGACCTGCGTGCCGTCGATGAGTTCGAGAATTTGATCGTCGCCGATCGCGACGGCGCCATCGTGCGGTTGAGCGATGTGGCGACTGTCGAGCTCGGCGCCGAAGAAGCCGCGATGACCGCCAAGTACAACGGTCAGCAGAGCGTATATCTAGGCGTGTGGCCGCTGCCCGGCTCGAACGAAATCGAAGTCGCTCAGCATTTGCGCGAAGAGATGGAGCGTATCGAGCCGAATTTGCCGTCGGACATTCAGATGCGACTGGTGTGGGACGGCACCATGTTCATGCGCAGCGCTCTTGAGGAAATCACCAAGACACTGGCCGAGACGGTGCTGATCGTCGCGATCGTGGTGTTCTTGTTCATGGGCTCGGTGCGTACCGCGCTGGTGCCGCTGGTCGCGATGCCGGTGTCGCTGGTCGGCGCGGCGATCGTGATGATCGCGTCCGGTTTCAGTTTGAACCTGCTGACCATTCTGGCGATCGTGCTGTCCGTTGGTCTGGTGGTCGACGACGCCATCGTCGTGGTCGAGAACGTCGAGCGACACGTGCGGGAAGGTAAGTCGCGTATCGACGCCGCGTTGGCCAGCGCTCGCGAGCTGGG
>JBEVKA010000126.1:0-16765 GCA_040509855.1 Steroidobacter sp. | reverse complement strand
TTCCTCCGGCAAGCAGGCGACCTGGTACTCCTTCTCCAGGATGCGTACGCTGACTCTCACCGTGCGGTCGGTCATGCGTTGTGCTCCATCGCCTTCAAGCGGCCGATCATTGCTTCCACCCGTGCACGCACCTGCTCGTTCTTTTGCAGCAGGGTGGCGCGCTCGGTCATCATCGATTCCTGGCGCTGGCGCAAGGCTCGATTCTCTTCCTGCAATTGAGCGGCCAGCGCGACCAGTTCATCCAGCCGCCGTTCGAGCTGCTTCAGCTCTTGAGCGGCGCTGGTCTGAGCGGAGGACGACGCGGGGTTCATGCGGACGATTATGCGTCCGGCCACGAGGATGGGTCAAACCACACACTGGGCCACGCGCCGGATCGCAGGTCATGCCACGGTCACGCGCCGGCGCGGGCGTCGGTGCTAACATAAGCGCGATGCTGCAAGTCACATTCGCTGAAGTGGTGCGCGTCCTGGAGGGCCTCGGCTCCTCCGTGCCGGCGGCCGAAGCGCACGGTTGTCTGGTCGGCGCGCTGTGCACGACACCGCACTATCCGATGGAGCGCTGGCTGGAAGAAATCATTCCCGACGAAGATCGCCGCGCCGACGACGACAGTCAGCAAGCCTTGCGTTTACTGTATGCGGATACGCTGAACGCGTTGCGCGGCGAGGACATGGATTTCGAAGTGTTGCTTCCCGGGGACGAGCTGCCCCTGGAAACGCGCGCCGGCGGTCTGTCGCAATGGTGCCAGGGATTTCTATATGGCTTCGGCACCGGCCAATCTGTGGAAGCGGCACCCAAGCCCGACGACTTGCCCGCCAACGTCACTGAAATTCTCGGCGACCTGACTCACATCGGCCGCGCCAGCGTCGAGATCGATGGCGACGGCGATAGTGAAACCGAAGAAGAAGCATATGCCGAGGTCGTGGAATACGTGCGCGTCGGCGTGCAGCTCATTCATGACGAATTGATTCCGGCGCAGGCCAGTCGCCTGGACGTGACTGATGAAAGCGCCGCCGATCTCGACACCAACGACAGCCAGGACGTCGATCCCTCCACTCTGCATTGATCGCGACATGCGTAAAGACGAATTCGCCCGCCGGCGCCGGCAGCTCATGAAGATGATGGGTCGTGGCGCCATCGCCATTCTGCCCGCGGTGCCTGAGAAGACGCGCAACAGCGACGTCCTCTATCACTACCGACCCGACAGTGATTTTTTCTACCTCACCGGGTTCGCCGAGCCGGAAGCGGTCGCGGTGTTGGTCCCGGGGCGTGCCGCCGCCGAATACGTTCTATTCACGCGTGAGCGCGATCCTGCGCGTGAGACATGGGATGGCCACCGTGCCGGCCCGGAAGGCGCCACGCGCGATTACGGCGCCGACGATGCGTTTCCCATCAACGACATCGACGACATCCTTCCCGGACTCATGGAGAACTGCTCGCGCGTCTACTACACCATGGGCCTGCATCAGGAGTTCGATCATCGCGTGGTCGGTTGGGTGAATGAAATAAAGGGTCAATCGCGTACCGGCGTGCAGCCGCCTCAGGAATTCGTCGCGCTCGATCACCTGTTGCACGACATGCGCCTGTACAAATCGCGCCCCGAGCTGGAGATCATGCGCGAGTCGGCGCGAATCGCCGTCTCCGCCCATCAGCGCGCGATGCGCTTCACCCGGCCGGGTCGCAAGGAGTTCGAAGTGATGGCGGAGCTGTTGCATGAGTTCCGCACTCATAACGCCGACATCTCCTATCACCCCATCGTCGGTGGCGGCGCCAACACCTGCATCCTGCACTATCACGAAAACTCCGAGGAGTTGCGCGAAGGCGACTTGCTGTTGATCGATGCGGGCTGCGAATACGAGCTGTATGCCTCCGATATCACGCGCACCTTTCCGGTTGGCGGCCGCTACACGCCAGAACAACGCGCAGTGTATGAGGTCGTGCTCGACGCGCAGTACGCCGCGATCGAGAAGACCAAGCCCGGCAATCATTGGAACGAACCGCACGACGCGGCGGTGAAGGCGATCACGCAGGGGCTGGTGAAGCTGGGCCTGCTCAAGGGCAAGGTGCCGAATCTCATCAAGGAAGGCGCCTATCGGCGCTTCTTCATGCACCGGACCGGCCACTGGCTGGGCATGGATGTGCACGACGTGGGCGACTATCGGCTCGGCGATCAATGGCGCGTGCTCGAACCGGGCATGGTGATGACCGTCGAGCCGGGTATTTATATTCCCGCCGGCAGCAAAGGCGTGCCGAAGCGCTGGTGGAACATCGGCGTGCGCATCGAGGACGACGTCGCCGTCACCAAGGACGGCAACGAGGTGCTGACCGGCGCACTGGTCAAGCAGCCCGACGAGATCGAGAAGTTGATGAACGCCGCATGAGAGTCGATGTCGCCATCGTGGGGGGTGGATTGGTCGGCGCGAGCCTGGCGCTCGCATTGGCGAAACTGCGGCTGAAGATCGCACTCATCGAAGCAGCGCCATTTGGTGTTGCCGATCAGCCCAGCTTCGATGACCGCACCACTGCGCTTTCCAACGGCAGCCGGCGCATCTTCGAACAACTCGGCGTGTGGTCGCTCATGGAGCGCGAGGCGACGCCGATCCGACGCATTCACGTGTCCGATCGCGGTCGCTTCGGCTTCGCGCGCATCGACGCTAAGGAACAGGGCCTGAGCGCGCTCGGTTTCGTGGTCGTGAATCGAATCATGGGCGCGGCGTTGTGGCGTCGGTTGAGCGAAGAGTCCGCGATCACCGTGCTCGCTCCCGCGAAGGTGCGAGAGATGCAGTTGCAAGCGGACGTGCAACGACTCGAATGTGAGCTGAACGGCGAGACCCAGATCGTCGAAGCCAGGCTTGCGATCGCGGCCGATGGGGCGCGTTCCACATTGCGGCAATCCGCGGGCATTGGTTCGAGCACTTGGGACTATGAGCAGGTCGCGCTGGTCAGCAACGTGTTCTCGCAACAGTTTCACGATCACGTCGCCTACGAACGCTTCACGCCGTCCGGGCCGATCGCGCTGCTGCCGCTTGCCGACGGTCGATCGGGATTGGTGTGGACACTCAGACCAGACGTCGCAAACGAGATGGCGCAACTGCCGGACGCCGAATTTCTCGCGCGCTTGCAGGAAGCGTTCGGATTTCGCCTCGGCCGCTTCACTCGCGTCGGGAGTCGTCAGCTGTATCCGCTGTCGCTGACGCGTTCGGATGAATATATCGCCGAGCGTTTGGCGATCGTAGGTAACGCCGCGCAAACATTGCACCCGATCGCAGGCCAGGGATTCAACTTGGGACTGCGTGACGCCGTCAGCCTGGCGGAGGTGCTTGCGGATGGTCGCGCTCAGGTCGGCGACGCCTTCGATCCAGGCGATGGCCTGTGGCTGCAGCGTTATCGCGAGTGGCGCGCCGCCGATCGAGGCAACATCGTGCGCTTCACCGATGGAATGGTGCGGTTGTTTTCCCAACCCCTCGGGCCGTTCAAGCTGTTGCGTAACGTCGGCATGCTCGCGTTCGATCTCATGCCCGCCGCCAAGGATGCATTGTCGCAGCTCTCGTTGGGCGCGGCCGGTCGTGTGCCGCGCCTGGCGCGTGGCGCTTCCCTGGAACGATGACGTGGAGCGATGACGTGAAGACAGGGTTTCACATCCTGGTGATCGGCGGCGGCATGGTCGGCGCTTGCCTGGCGGCACTGGCAGCGACTCATCGCAACTTCGCCGAGCTGCGGATCGCGGTGCTGGAAGCGCAGCCGCCGAGCCTGCCGCCTCCGGATGCAGCGAACGATGTCGATTTGCGTGTGTCGGCAATCTCGCGTGCTTCGGAACGCATCCTGACCGAGATCGGTGCGTGGCAATTGATTCCGCCGCGGCATCTGTCGAGTTACGAAGACATGATCGTCTGGGATGCCGCCGGCAAAGCGCGCGGCCCCGGTTCGATTCATTTTTCGGCGGGCGAGTCGGGCGAGCCCAACCTGGGTCACATCGTCGAGAACCGCCGCGTGCTGTGGGCAATCTATGATTCGCCGGCATTTCGTCAGCGCGTGACCTTGTTGCGAGGTGAGCTGGCGGGGTTGGAGTTCGAAGACGATCACGCGACCGCCATCCTGAGCGATGGACGGCGTATCGATGCGAGTTTGATCGTGGGCTCGGACGGGTCCGCTTCGGTGAGCCGCAAGCTGGCCGGCATCGAGACCGAAGGTCGGGATTACGATCAGCGCGCCTTCGTGACTCACGTGCGTACCGAACATTCGCATGCACGCACCGCCTGGCAACGGTTCCTGCCGTCCGGACCGATTGCATTCCTGCCGTTGGCAGATGGTCGCAGCTCGATTGTCTGGAGCACGACGCCCGAGCATGCGGAACGTTTGGTCGCCGACGCGCCCGAGCAGGTCGCGATGGAGTTGAGCGCCGCGCTCGACGGAGCGTTGGGTGCGGTCGAAGTCGATGGTCCACGTGGACAGTTTCCGCTGCGCCTGGCGCACGCGAAGAATTATTGCCGTGAGCGATTCGTGCTCGTTGGCGACGCCGCGCATGCCATTCATCCATTGGCGGGGCAGGGTGTGAACCTGGGTTTCCTCGACTGCGCAGCGCTGGTGGAAGTGTTGTCCGCGGAGCGACCGCAAGCGCTGGGTGAGCGACGTGTTCTGCGTCGTTACGAACGCTGGCGAAAGAGCGAGAATGCGCTGGCGCTCGGGCTGGTCGACGGCTTGAACAGACTGTTCGGCAGCGGCGACCGGTTGCTCGGCTGGGCGCGTCGCACCGGTTTGAGTGCGGTCGACGGCAGCATGCTCGCCAAACGGTTTCTGATGGGGCGCGCCATGGGGATTCGCGGCTCGGCGCCTGCTTTGGTTCGAAGACAACGTTGATGGCATGGAACACAACAGGGGGACGGGATGCACGGCACGCACTTCATCCAAGCCCCGCCGGTACTGGGGAATCAGTTTCGCGACGACGCCTTCCTGCAAAGCTATCTGCGCCGCAAGTTGCCGGCCGCGATGCTGGAGCAGATCGAGGCGGAGTTGTCCGAGCTCGGCGCCCTGGCGGGCGGTGAGTTGTATCGGCTGCAGTTGCAGGACCGGCTCAACGAGCCGACGCTCACTCAGTGGGACGCGTGGGGCAATCGCGTCGATCGTATCGAGGTGTCGCCGCTGTGGCGTCGGGCCGCCGAGATCGCGGCCAGCAGCGGGTTGATCGGCATCGCTTACGAGCGCGAACACGGGCGCTATTCCCGCGTCCATCAATTCGCGGCCGTGTATCTGTTTCATGCATCGTCGGATGTTTATACCTGTCCGCTCGCCATGACCGACGGTGCCGCGCGCACGTTGACTGTTTCCGGCAATCAGCGACTCATCGAGCGGGCGCTGCCTCGGTTGACCAGTCGCGATCCCGCCGACGCATGGACCAGCGGGCAATGGATGACGGAAGCGACCGGTGGATCCGACGTCGGCGCATCGCTGTCGCGTGCGGTTCGCGATGAGACGGGGCAGTGGCGTTTGTATGGCAAGAAATGGTTCACCTCGGCGATCACGTCGCAAATGGCGCTGACGCTGGCGCGACCCGAAGGCAACGGTGCGGGCGGCGCGGGCCTGGCGATGTTCTATGTCGAAACCCATGACGCCGACGGCTCCCTGAACGGCATTCGCGTCGAGCGCCTGAAGGACAAGCTCGGCACTCGCAAGGTGCCGACCGCGGAATTGACGTTGGAGGGTGCGCGAGCCGAGCTGGTCGGCGACACACGCCATGGCACTCGAAACATCGAGCCGATGCTCACCGTCACCCGCGCATGGAACAGCGTGACTTCGGTGAGCTTCATGCGCCGGGCGCTGATGCTGGCGCGTTCATATGCGCGCGAGCGTCGAGCCTTCGGCGCCAGGCTCGACGATCTGCCGTTGCACGTCGATACCCTGGCAGGGCTGGAAGCGGAGACGCGTGGCGCGTTTCTATTGGCGTTCGAGCTGGTCGAGCTGCTGGGTCGGCAGGAAGCCGGCGAGCTCGACCACACCCAACGCGCTTTGCTCAGGGTGATTACGCCGATCGCGAAGCTGCTGACCGCCAAACAAGCTGTCGCGGTTGTGAGCGAATGCATTGAAGCTTTTGGCGGCGCCGGTTATGTAGAGGACACCGGTTTGCCGGCGCTGCTGCGGGATGCGCAGGTGCTGCCGATCTGGGAAGGGACCACCAATGTGCTGGCGCTGGACACCGTGCTCCGGGGCGAGCTGAGCGCCGGATTGCCGGCATTGCGGGCGCGCATCGAGCAGGCTATTACGGCAGCTGGCACCGATGAGCGACTGGCGCCGGCGAGCCGACAGGCGTTGGCCGCGATCGAGCACGTGACTGCATGGATCAAGAACAATGACGATGCGCGGCTGTTACAAGCGAACGCACGGCGTCTCGCCATGACGATGGGGCGCGCACTGGAATTGTCCCTGCTGATCGAGCACGCTGCGACACAGTCCGCTACGTCGATGGACCATGGAGCGGCAGTGGCTCGGTTCGCCGCCGCGCCGGTCGATTTGCTCACCGATATCAACAGCGATGATTCCGCCCGCCTGATCGAATGAACAACCGTCACATCTACGTGCTGTCAGCGGTGCTGGCGCTGATCGGCCTGGCGCTGTTCGCGTACAAGTCGCAGGTGCTGGGCTTTCCGTTGCAGCCGCAGGAGCAGACGCGAGTGTGGACGGTCGAGGCGGCGGTGCGCTTCGATCCGGGGCCGGCGGCGGTGAAGGCGACCTTGCGCGTGCCGACGCTGACGCCGGGTTATTCCATCCTGGACGAGAATTTCATTTCGCGCGGCTTCGGTCACGCCATTCGCAACGGCCCGGAAGGGCGCGAGTCGCAATGGACGCTGCGTCAGGCCACCGGTGCACAGACGCTCTATTATCGGGCGCACATCTATCGCGACGAGACGCGCATCGCCGAGGACACAACGCCGCCGTTCCCGGAGCCGCCGGTGCTCGATGAGCCTTCGCGAGTGGCGATGGAAGGTCTGATCTCCGAAGTGCGCCGCCAGTCGGCGGACGTGGCGAGCTTTACGACCGAGCTGCTTCGTCACATCAACCATGCCGAGCGCGATCCGTACGTCGGCATGTTCATGAGTCGCGGCAGCGTGCAGTCGGATGCCGCCAAACTCGCGACCATCTTTCTGGCTGGAGCGCAGATTCCGGCGCGCATCGCGCATGGCATTCCATTGCGCAATCAGGCGGGGCCGGTGCAGTCCCAGCAGTTGCTGGAAGTGCACGACGGCGTGCAGTGGCTGTATTTCGATCCCAAGACGCTGGAGCAGGGACTGCCGGCGGACTTTCTGATCTGGTGGCGAGGCGATGCGCCGGTCGCGACGCTGGAAGGCGGCGCGAATCTCGACGTGACTCTGGCCGTTCAACAGAACCTGCTCGACTCGATGGTCGTCGCCGAGCGCCGCGCCGAGCTGACCGGTTCGCACGCCATCGACTTCTCCTTGTTCGCGCTGCCGATTGCGACTCAGGCGGTGTACGCAGTGCTGATGATGATTCCGATCGGCGCGCTGGTCATCATGCTGTTGCGTAACTTCATCGGCGTGAAGACGTTCGGCACCTTCATGCCGGTGCTGGTGGCGCTGGCATTTCGCGAGACGCGCCTGCTGTGGGGGCTGGTGCTGTTCGCGGTGATCGTGTCGCTCGGCCTGTTGATTCGGTTCTACCTGGAAAGACTGCGGCTGTTGCTGGTGCCGCGTTTGACCACCGTGCTCACCATCGTGGTGCTGCTGATGGCCGGCATCAGCGTGCTCAGTCAGAAACTCGAACTGCAGCCGGGCCTGTCCATCGCGCTGTTCCCCATGGTCATCCTGTCCATGACCATCGAGCGCATGTCGATCGTGTGGGAGGAGCGTGGCGCCTCCGAAGCCTTGCAGGAGGGCGTTGGCAGCTTGCTGGTCGCCGCGGTCGCTTACGTCATCATGGGCATCGTCTGGCTGGAACACATCATTTTCGTGTTCCCCGAGTTGTTACTGCTGGTGATCGCGATGTCGCTGCTCGCGGGTCGTTACACCGGCTACCGATTGCTCGAACTGCGGCGTTTCAAGGCGTTGTTGCCGAACCGGAGTGCGAGCTGATGCTGGGCCGTTATTTCGGCCTGTCGAAGCAAGGCGTGCTTGGACTGAACAAGCGCAATGGCGATTACATCCTGCGCTTCAATCCGCGACGGCTGTATCCGCTGGTCGACGACAAGTTGAAGACCAAACGACTGGCGCTGGCGGCGGGCATCGCGGTTCCGCAACTCTATGGCGTGATCGAAACTCAGCACGACATCCGCCGCCTGCCGGAAATCGTGCGCGATCATCCTGAGTTCGCGTTGAAGCCCGCTCACGGGAGCGCCGGCGACGGCATCGTGGTGGTCGCGGGGCGCAGCTCGTCGCGCTATCGCACCATCAGCGGCACGCTGCTCGACGACGATTTCCTGTCGCATCACCTGTCGAATGCGATCAACGGCCAGTTCAGCCTCGGTGGCGTTCAGGACGTGGTCATCGTCGAATACATGGTGCATTTCTCGCCGCTGTTCGAACGCATCAGCTATCAGGGCGTGCCGGATATTCGGGTCATCGTGTATCGCGGCTATCCCATCATGTCCATGGTGCGTCTGCCGACGCGCGCTTCGCACGGCAAGGCGAACTTGCATCAAGGCGCCGTCGGCGCGGGCATCGATCTCGCGACTGGTGTGACGCTCGATGGCGTGGTCGGCACGCAGGTGGTGACTCATCACCCGGACACGACCCACGCGATCGCGGGCCTGAAAATTCCCGATTGGGACGTGATCCTGGATATTTCCGCGCGCTGCTACGAGCTCACCGGCATGGGGTACATTGGCGTGGACATCGTGCTCGACCGCGATCTCGGTCCGTTGGTGCTGGAATTGAACGCGCGCCCGGGGCTGGCGATTCAAATCGCCAATCGGCAGGGACTGCTACGGCGTTTGAAAATGTGCGACGAACGCGCCGATTTCTCCGCACCCGCCGCTGCGCGCATCGCCTTCGCTCAACAGGAGTTCCGGCATCCGGTCGGGCCGGTGCTGCCGACGGAGATGATCGCGAGCGTCGCTTGATCGGCAGCCCGCTCAGCGGGGCAGGGCGTCGACTTTCGCGGCGCAGATGAAATCGTTCTGGGACAGGCCGCCGATGGCGTGAGTGTTGTACGTCATGCGGCAGTAGCCGTAGCCGACTTCCAGGTCGGGATGATGGTCTTCGCTGTTGGCGAGGTGGGCGACGGCGTTGGCGAAGCTCATGGCGCGATAGAAATTCTTGAACTTCCACTCGCCGCGAATGCTGCGCGCGTCGGCGGCGAGTTGCCATGCCGAGCTGAGTTGTTTCATCAGTGCTCGCGCTTCATCCGCAGCAAGGGGAGCGATGCCGCCTTCGCAGGGTTTGCAGTGTTGCGCGGCCAGCTCGCTCACACTGCTTCCCGTCGCGCGTAGGTCTTGGCGATATATTCCTCGACCAGCGTCTGGAATTCTTCCGCGATGTGATCGCCCTTCAAGGTCGGGCCTTTTTCGCCGTCGACATACACAGGCGCGACCGGGCGCTCGCCGGTGCCCGGCAGGCTGATGCCGATGTTGGCGTGTTTGCTTTCGCCGGGGCCGTTGACGACGCAGCCCATCACCGCAACCGTCATGTCTTCGACGCCAACATAATGTTTGCGCCACTCCGGCATCTGATGCCGAATGTGAGTCTGGATCTTTTGCGCCAGCTCTTGGAAATAAGTCGACGTGGTGCGGCCGCAGCCGGGGCAGGCGACCACCATGGGCATGAATGCGCGCAGTCCCATCGTCTGCAATATTTCCTGCGCGACGATCACTTCCTGAGTGCGATCGCCATTGGGCTCCGGCGTGAGCGACACGCGAATCGTGTCGCCGATGCCTTCCTGCAGGAGCACGGCCATGCCAGCGGTGGATGCGACGATGCCTTTGGATCCCATGCCGGCCTCGGTCAGGCCGAGATGTAACGCGTAGTCACAGCGCTGCGCGAGGTTGCGATACACGGAAATCAAATCCTGCACGCCGCTCACCTTGCACGAGATCACGATGCGATCGTGACCCAGGCCGAGTTCTTCGGCGCGCTTGGCAGATTCGAGAGCCGATACAACCAATGCCTCACGCGTCACGTCAGTGGCATCGAGCGGTTGCTCGGCCTTGGAATTCTCATCCATCAGGCGCGTCAGCAGATCCTGATCCAGGCTGCCCCAGTTCACACCGATGCGCACCGGTTTGTTGTTGCGACAGGCAACTTCGATCATCTCGGCGAATTGCGGATCGCGTTTGCTGCCGCGGCCGACGTTGCCTGGATTGATGCGGTACTTGGCCAGCGCTTCGGCGCATGCCGGGTGCGCCTTGAGCAGCTTATGACCATTGAAATGAAAGTCGCCGACGATGGGCACGTGAATTCCCATCCGCGCCAGCCGGTCGCGAACATGCGGTACGGCGGCGGCGGCCTCGTCGGTGTTCACAGTAACTCGCACCAACTCGGAGCCGGCGCGCGCCAAGGCTTTGACTTGAGCGACCGTGGACTCGATATCGGCGGTATCGGTATTCGTCATCGATTGCACGACGACGGGCGCGGGGCCGCCAACCGTGACCGAACCGATGCGAACGGGAATGGAACGACGTCGGGATGAACGCATAGCGGTGCGCATTCTAACGCCCCAGGTCCTCGCACGCTGGGATCCATCTTCGGGTACCATACGCGCACCCATCGCAAGGCACGGCCGGAGAGAGCGGGTCATCCCGCCGCCGAAGGCGCAACCGCCCGGAAACGCTCAGGCAAATGAACGGCGTGCCCCTGCAGTCCGAGGTATTCACCCGGCTTGCTCGGCGGGCTCTGGAGAGTAACTGCCGCCGGCAGTTCACCGAAGGGGAGAGGTCGTACTCACGAGTAGGGCCGGATCTCTCAGGTCGTAAGGACAGAGGGGCGTTCGGATGCCATGCGGCGTCCGGCGCATTGCTTTGCTTCACTCGCGATCATCCGGAGCATTTCTGATGGGACACAAAACTCCTCTGTACGACACTCATGTTGCGTCCGGCGCGCGCCTGGTCGATTTCGGCGGCTGGGACATGCCGGTCAACTACGGTTCGCAGATCGAGGAGCATCACGCCGTGCGGCGCGACGCCGGCATGTTCGATGTCTCTCACATGTTGATCGCCGATGTGACTGGCACGCGCGCGCGGGATTATCTGCGCTACCTACTCGCGAACGATGTCGCCAAGCTCAAGGAACCCGGCAAGGCGCTGTACAGCTGCATGCTGAACGAGCGCGGCGGCGTAGTGGACGATCTGATTGTTTATTTCGTCAACGAGTCCTGGTTCCGCGTGGTCGTGAACGCCGGCACGCGCGAGAAGGACATCGCGTGGCTGCAGCGCTTTTCGGACAAGTTTCAAGTGCAGATCAAGCCACGCACCGATCTCGCGATGATCGCCATTCAAGGTCCCAACGCACGTGCCAAGGCGGCGACGCTGATCGGCGCGCATGCCACCGAAGCCCTGCAACTAAAGCCATTCTACGGTCGTGAGTTCGCGCCGTATTTTGTCGCGCGCACGGGTTACACCGGTGAGGATGGTTGGGAAATCATGATGCCGGTGGCGGACGTGGCCAAGTTCTGGCGCGATCTCAAGGCCGCCGGTGTTGCCGAATGTGGCCTGGGCGCGCGCGACACGCTGCGTCTGGAAGCCGGCATGAATCTGTACGGCAACGACATGGACGAGAATCTGTCGCCGCTGGAATCCGGGCTGACCTGGACTGTCGCGTTCGATCCGCCGGAACGTGATTTCGTCGGTCGCGCCGCGCTCGATGCGCAGCGTGCAGCGGGCGTGAAGCGCAAGCTCGTCGGGCTCGTGCTCGAAGATCGCGGCGTGCTGCGTGGTCATCAGCGCGTCGTTACATCGGCGGGCGATGGCGAACTCACCAGCGGCACGTTCTCGCCAACGATGGAAAAATCCATCGGCTTCGCCCGTGTGCCAACTGCCACCGGCGAGCGCGTCGAAGTCGACATTCGCGGCAAGCTACTTCCCGCCCGCGTCGTCAAATACCCCTTCGTCCGCAACGGCAAAGCACTCGTCTGACTATTCACCAGTCACTAGTCATTAGTCACTTCAAGGATTTCGTCATGGCCAACATTCCCGCCGATCTGAAATATCTGGATTCCCACGAGTGGGCGCGCGTCGAGAAAGACGGCACCGTCACCATCGGCATCTCCGATCATGCGCAGGGCGCGCTCGGCGACCTGGTGTTCGTCGAAGTGCCGGAGATCGGCAAGTCGCTGAGCAAGGGTGGCGCGGCGGCGGTGGTGGAATCGGTGAAGGCGGCGTCGGATGTTTACAGCCCCGTTTCTGGCGAAGTCGTCGCCGCCAACGACGCGCTCGGCTCTTCGCCGGAGCTGGTGAATAGCGATCCGTATGGCGAGGGCTGGCTGTTCAAGATCAAGCCCAGCAACTCCGCCGAGCTGCAGCAGCTGCTCGATGCCCAGGCCTATGAAAAGGTCGTCGCCGACGCCCACTGAGCACAGCCATGCCGTTCATTCCTCATACCGACTCCGACATCAAGGAGATGCTGGCCGCGATCGGCGCGCCCAGCATCGACGCGCTGTTCGATGAAATCCCCGCGGCGTTGCGCATCAAATCGCTGGCCGCGATTCCCGAAGCACTGACCGAAATGGAAGTGGGCCGCTTGATGCAGGCTCGCGCCCAGACCGATGGTCGCCCGCTGATGTTTCTCGGCGCCGGCGCATATGACCATCACATCCCGGCCGCCGTGTGGGCCATCGTCACGCGCGGTGAGTTCTACAGCGCATACACGCCGTATCAGGCCGAAGCGAGCCAGGGCACGCTACAGCTGCTGTACGAATATCAAACAATGATGAGCAGCCTGACCGGCATGGAAGTCTCCAATGCCTCGCTGTACGACGGCGCATCGGCGCTGGCGGAAGCTTGTTTGATGTCCGTGCGCGCGCATCGCAAGTCCAAGTCGGCTCGCATCGTGGTGCCGTCGACGTTGAATCCGACCTACCTGTCGGTGTCGCGCGCCATCACCGAAGGTCAGAACCTGAGCTTCGAGGTGCTGCCGTACCAGGCCGGCAAGGGCACGCTGCAGTTCGACAAGCTGGAAGCGTTGAAAGGTCAGGACATCACCGCGGTGGTGATTCAGCAGCCGAACTTTTTCGGCTTGCTCGAAGACGTCGATGCGATCACTGATTGGGCGCATGCCAACGGCGCGCAGGTGATTGCTGTCGTCAATCCACTGTCGCTGGCTCTATTCAAGCCGCCGGGCGAGTGGGGCGCGAAGGGTGTCGACATTGTCGTGGGCGATGGTCAGCCGCTCGGCGTTCCGTTGTCGTCAGGCGGTCCGTACTTTGGCTTCATGACCACGCGCATGGAACATGTGCGTCAGATGCCTGGCCGCATCATCGGTCGCACGGTCGATCTGGACGGCAAGCAAGGTTTCACGCTGACTCTGCAGGCGCGCGAACAGCACATTCGTCGTAGCAAGGCGACGTCCAACATCTGTACCAATCAGGGCCTGCTGGTGACGGCCGCGACCATTCACATGTCGTTGCTGGGATCGTCGGGTCTGGAATCGGTCGCCATCACTTCACAACAGCAGACCGCGAAGCTGGTGGACAAGCTGACACGCATCAAGGGCGTGAAATTGGCGTTCGACGGTTACCGTTTTCATGAAGCTGTGATACAGCTGGAGCGCAAGCCGGGCGAAGTGCTCGAGGCCTTGGCGAAACGCAACATCGTCGGTGGATTGGATTTGTCGAAACAATATCCCGAACTGGGCAACGCGCTGCTGGTGTGTGCGACGGAGACACGCACCGATGCCGATCTGGACGCCTATGCGTCTGCCCTCGCCGCCGTGTTGGAGCGCTGAGCCATGAAGACTCCCGAACCTTTGATCTTCAAACATTCGCGCTCGGGTCGCAGCGCTGCCGGTCAGTATCCGCAAGGCGCGTCCGCGAACGTTCCGGAGAAATTCCGTCGCCGCAAACCGGCGGCGTTGCCGGAAGTGTCCGAGCTGCAGGCCGTGCGTCACTTCACCCGCCTATCGCAACGGAATTTTTCTATCGATACGCACTTCTATCCGCTGGGATCCTGCACCATGAAGTACAACCCGCGTGCCTGCAATCAGTACGCGATGTTGCCGGAGTTCCTCGGCCGTCATCCGCTCGCGCCGAACTCTGTGAGTCAGGGCTTCCTCGCCTGCATGTACGAGTTGCAGGAGATGTTGAAGGAAGTCACCGGCATGAAAGGCGTGTCGCTCACGCCGATGGCCGGTGCGCAGGGTGAGTTCGCAGGCGTTGCGATGATTCGTGCGTATCACCGCGCACGCAACGATCTGGAACGCACCGAGATCATCGTTCCCGACGCCGCGCACGGCACCAATCCGGCAACTGCGACGATGTGCGGCTGCGTGGTGAAGGAAATCCCGACCAAGGACGACGGCGACATCGACGTCGAGGCGCTCAAGCAGGTGGTCGGCCCGAACACGGCCGGCATCATGCTCACGAACCCGTCGACCTGCGGCGTGTTCGAGCGGCGCATCAAGGAAGTCGCGAAGATCGTTCACGATGCGGGCGGCCTGTTGTACTACGACGGTGCCAACCTCAATGCGATTCTCGGCAAGGTTCGCCCGGGTGACATGGGCTTCGACGTCATCCACATGAACCTGCACAAGACTTTCTCCACGCCGCACGGCGGTGGTGGCCCGGGTGCGGGGGCCGTCGGTGTCAGCTCCCGTCTGCTGCCGTTCATGCCCATTCCCGTGGTCGGCAAGGAAGGCGACAAGTATCGCTGGCTGACCGAGAAGGACCTGCCGCAGTCCATCGGCCGTCTCTCGGCGTTCATGGGCAATGCGGGCGTGCTGCTGCGCGCCTACATCTACATGCGCATGCTGGGCCGCGAAGGCATGCATCGCGTCGGCGAGTACGCGACGCTCAATGCCAACTATCTGATGGCGCGTCTCGCGAAGGCGGGTTTCGATCCCGCGTATCCCACGCGCCGCGCCAGCCATGAGTTCATCATCACGGCGAAGAAGCAGAAGAACGACCTCGGCGTATCGGCGATGGATATTGCCAAGCGGCTGCTCGACTATGGCTTCCACGCGCCCACTACCTACTTTCCGCTGCTGGTGCCCGAGTGCCTGCTCATCGAGCCCACGGAAACCGAGAGCAAGGAAGCGCTGGACGGCTTCATCGATGCGATGGTGTCCATCCTCAAGGAGGCAGAAACTCAGGCGGACCTCGTGAAGTCGGCGCCTCACACCATGACGGTGCGCCGGCTCGATGACGTCCGCGCCGCGCGTCAGCTCGATCTCACCTGGAAGCCGGCCGCAGCGTAGGAAGCGAGGTCATCACTTAGTCGAACGCCGTCTCTTCGACGGCGTTTTCCTTCGTGGGGCGCAGTCCCTGACCAGACTGCTAATATCGCCCGCATGAACGACAGCGGCGACCGACAGAAACCCACCGGCTTCACGCGTATGTTTCGGGCTTTTGGCGCGAGCATGCAGGGTTTTTCCGGCGCGTTCCGCGAGGAGGCGGCGTTCCGGCAGGAACTCGCCCTGGCAGTGGTAGTCATCCCCCTGGGCCTGTGGCTGGGTCGCAATGGCATCGAGCGCGCTCTGCTCATAGGGCCCATGTTCATCGTATTGATCGTGGAGCTGCTCAACAGCGCCATCGAGGCGACGGTCGACCGCATTGGTCTCGAGCGCCACACATTGTCGGGGCTCGCCAAGGACATCGGTTCCGCGGCGGTCCTCACGTCACTGCTGCTGCTGGCGGTGATCTGGATCCTGATCCTGTGGCGCTAAGCTTCTAACAAGTCGAAAGGACAACGCATGCAACCACGTCTGCTGCTGATCGGCCTGATCTTCCTCGCAACGGCCCTTTCACAGCAGGTGGGGGCGCAGAACGCGCCGCCGCAGGTGGTGTCGCAATCGTCGGCCACGCAGGCGGCATTGCCGCAGACCGAGGGCGAGAGCGCCGCGTGGCGAGGCACGCTCGCACGCGTCGCCGAGAGCGTGGTCGCCATCGAAATCGACCAGACCCGCGCTTTCGACACGGAGTGGAATTCTTCCGCGCAGGCCACGGGTTTTGTGGTCGATGCCGAACGCGGCCTCATCCTCACCAATCGCCACGTGGTGACGCCCGGCCCGGTCACTTCGGAAGCCACCTTTCTGAATCGCGAGGAAGAGCAGCTCTACCCGGTGTACCGCGATCCCATCCACGACTTCGGCATCTATCGCTACGACCCGAAGAAGCTGCGCTTCATCAAGCCGCGCTCGCTGCCGCTGTTCCCGGATGGCGCGCAGATCGGCCGCGAGATCCGCGTCATCGGCAACAACGCCGGAGAACAGCTCTCGATCCTCGCCGGCACCATCGCCAAGCTGGATCGCGACGCGCCCGAATACGGCATCGGCAAGTACAACGACTTCAACACCTTCTATCTGCAGGCGGCATCGGGCACGTCCGGTGGCTCCTCGGGCTCGCCGGTCATCGACATCCAGGGTCGCGTCATCGCGCTGAACGCCGGCGGCGCGACCGGCGCCGCTTCGAGCTTCTATCTACCGCTCGGACGCGTGAAACGCGCCCTCGACCTCATCCAGGCGGGCAAGCCCGTGCCACGCGGCACCCTGGAGACCGTGTTCAGCTACACGCCCTATGACGAACTGCGCCGGCTGGGCCAGAGCGCCCACACCGAGTCGACGATGCGCAAGGACTATCCGGACAACACCGGCATGCTGGTGGTGGACCAGATCCAGCA
>JBEVKA010000125.1:0-13262 GCA_040509855.1 Steroidobacter sp. | reverse complement strand
TCGGCGATCGCGTGGGTGCTCGGCCTCGCGCTGGTACCTTATCTCATGCTGCCGCTGTATCTGTTGTTCGGGCAGCGCAAGCTCAAACCGGTGGCCATTCCCTATGCGGGCATCGTTGTCGAGGGACCGCATTGGGCGGCGGAGTTGATCGAGAGCTTCGGGCTCGCGCCGCCTTCGGAGTGCAAGATCCAGATGCATGCCGACGGCACGCAGGCGCGTGACGCCTTGTATCGAGTCATCGAGGGTGCGCAACGAACGCTGGACATCAGCACCTTCGTCATCGGTAACGATGCGTTCGGGCGCGACATGATTGCACGACTGGCGCGTCGGGCTCGCGAAGGCGTCCAGGTGCGTCTGCTGCTGGATGGATTCTTCGCAATGCTGGTGCCGGGCAAGTTCGTGCGTGAATTGACGCAAGCCGGCGTGCAGGTCGCCGTGTTCCGCCCCTTCTTCAGCCTGCGAAGACTGGGTCCTCGCAACCTGCGCAATCATCGCAAGCTGGTGGTCGCCGATGACACCGCTCTATGGTGTGGCGGTCGCAATCTCGCCGGCGAATATTTCCTGGGCAACGATGCCGGCGTGATCTGGCCGGATCTTTCGTTCGACCTGCAAGGGCCGGTGGCCGCGGCCGCCGGTCATCAGTTCGATCTGGATTGGAACACCACGCGTCTGAAGACGACGGTTCGTGCCCGCGAAGCCGATGCAGTCGCCGGCGGCACACTCGCGCAATTCCTGCCGAGCGGGCCCGATCAAGTCGAGGACACGGCGCAGTCATTGCTCATCGACGGCTGCTATCGAGCGCGCCGTCGGTTGCTGATCGTCACGCCGTATTTCGTTCCGGACGACAGCTTACGCGCCGCCATGCGCCTGGCTGCGCGACGAGGCGTGAAAGTCACGATCGTCATGCCTCGGCGGTCGAATCATCTGCTCGCCGATTTCGTGCGCTCCCGACCGATGCGCGACCTGGCGGGCGCAGGCGTGGAGTTCCGCTTGTTGCCGTCGATGGTTCACGCCAAGGGCGTGGTGATCGATGAAACATTGGCGATGTGCGGCTCGATCACCCTGGCCCTGCGCAGCCTGCTGCGGAATCACGAAGCGGCGGTAGTGTTCTATGGGCGGGAACAGATCGATTGGCTCGCGCAGTGGATCGCCGCCAAAGCGGAGCAGGGTGTGCCATACCATGCCACGCCGCCCAGCCTGCTACGCGATATCGCCGAAGGCGTGCTGCTCACGGTTGCCTTTCAGTTGTAGGGCCGTCGTCGAACGACAGTTTCAGTCCCACGATTTCCGCCGTGCGCACCACGTCGACCAGTCGCGTGAGTCGCAATTTTTTCATCATCTTGGCGCGCTCGGACTTGATCGTGCGCTCGCAGGCGCCGACTTCCACCGCCACCTGTTTGTTGAGCTTGCCCTCGGCAACGCCTGCAAATACAGCTCTTTCGCGCGCCGTGAGCGTCTTGTATCGCTCCAGTACCTCGCGCTCCACGCGGTGTGCCGAGAAGCGCTCCAACGCGATGTCCCTGGCGTGCAGGACAGTTTGCATCAGCCGCTCCGTCAGTACCGGCTTCACCAGGATGTCCAGCGCGCCGGACTTCATCGCGCGCACGCTGCCAGGAATGTCTGCGTAAGCGCTGACGAAGATCACCGGCAGCATCGAGGCGTCGCTGGTCAATGTCTCGAACAACTCCAGCCCATCGCCATCCGGCATGCAGATATCGAGCAGCACGCAGCCCGGCGCGCTGTAAATATCGGCTTGTTTGAATTCCGCCAGCGTGGCGTAACCAATGGCGTTCAAGCCCTTGGCTTTGAAGAGCCGCAACAGGCTGTGGCGATAGCTGTCGTCGTCGTCGACGACATGCACGACGAAATCATGCTCCGCACTGCACTGCTGGCCGCTATCGCGACCACCCCCTGTGTCCATGCCGACTTTCCCCTCTCCCCTCAGACCGCTTGCAACGGAACGGTGAACTTGAAGGCGGCACCCCCCGCGGAGGTTCCCTCCTGCCAGATTTTGCCTCCATGCGCATGCACGATGGTACGGGCGATTGCGAGGCCCAGGCCCATTCCTTCCTGTTTAGTGGTGAAAAAAGACTCGAATATTTTCGCACCGTGCGCGGCCAGGACGCCGGGCCCGGTATCGGTGACCGTGATCGCCGCGGAGTATTTGTCATAACGGCCGGTACGAACATCCAAAATTCGCTCGCCCGCGCCGCCTGCTGTGTTAGAAGCCATGGCATCCATAGCATTCATCATCAGATTCAACAGCACTTGCTCGAGGTGGATGGAATCTCCATGAATGGGCGGCAGCGACGGATCGAGAAAACTGCGCACGGTCACCAGCCGTTTGCGCGCGACCGGTTGAATGAGATTGAGCGCCATGGTGGCGACCTCGTTGAGGTCGATCATGGTGGTCTGCAATTCACGGCGTTTCAGCAGCGCATGCAAATGGCGGACGATCTCGTTGGCGCGCAGATCGTCCCGCCGGATGTCGACGAGCATGCGGCGGATTTCATCGAGCGGCGGATTGGGCGCGGCGAGCAGGCCCTCGGCAGCGTCGGCGTTGGTGAGGATCGCGCTCAGCGGTTGGCTGATCTCATGTGCGATGGAGCCGGCGATCTCGCCGACCAGCGCCAGGCGTCCGGTGTGGGTGTGTTCACTGTGCAGCAGGCGTGCTTGCCGTTCACTCAACCGTTGTCGCCGATCTCTGATATACCAATAGGCGAGCGCGGCGCCTTGCGCCACCACCAACAACACCAGCAAAGACATCAAGACTGGATGTCGCACGGAGATAACGCCGCATTCGTGGAAGGGGCGGGTGGATTCGTAAACGCACGACTTTGCCCATTCCGCGTATATACGGCTGTGAGGATTCGGCAACAATTGCGCCGGCCCATAAGAACTTAACCGAAGATTACGGCAATATAGAAACTGTCGACGGATCGTTCATTGGAACTCAGTCAGGCAAGGGAGGAGACGCCATGGCACGACTGGTCTTTCGGGACTTTGATGAATTTGCCGACTCGATTGAAGGGGTAGCCGGTCGCTTTATTCCCACGGCGCGTTCCGCGTCGGAATGGTGGGTGGAAGGCGTACGGCCAGGCTCCGTTTATTTGCAACAGATTCAGATTGGCAGCCCGACCACGTTCGCGGGCGACGGCGAACCGGGAAGTTATACATTCGGACTGCCGATGACCGAGCCGCGGCAGATCCGCATCGACGGTCATTTCCTCGAGCCGGACGCATTCATCATGTTGCATGATGACCAGCCATTCACGTTCACCGGCCAGGAGGTGGTGCGCTGGGCTGGCGTCAGCATCCCGAAGGACAGTCCGCTGGTCGCGCCCGAATTATTATTGTCGGCGCGTTCCGGCACCGGGCCTCGCACGCGCACGGCGCTGCCTTATCTGGATCGTTTGCGATGGATGACTGCTCGCGCAGTGTCCGGCGCGGACACGATCGATTTCACCGAAGCGGCAGCGGTGCAAGCCATCGAACAGGAAATCACCATCTGTCTCACTCACGTGCTCGAACGCAGCATGAAAGTGCTCGATCGTCACGTCGGGCGGCCGCAGTTCTCACGCGGTCGTGTCATCGCACGCACGTTGCAGCTGATCGAAGCGAACGAAGGTCAGCCGCTGTTCATCGAAGACCTGTGCAAGGCGACGCAGGTGAGCGAGCGCACGCTGAGAAACATTTTCCACGAGTTCTTCGGCGTCGGACCGATGCGGCTGTTGAAAGTGCGACAGCTGCGGGAAATTCGCGCCGCGCTGCTGCGTGCAGATCCACAGCGAGACACCGTGACGCGCATCGCCGCCCGCTTCGGCATCTGGGACTTCAGTTTGTTTGCTCGCAATTACAAGGCGCTGTTCGGCGAGTCGCCATCACGCACGCTGCGCACACCGCCGTCGGATCTGAAGTCGCGTTCGTCGCTGTCGTGGCTGCATTACGCTTCCAAGATCTTCATCGACGACACGCCGCGTACCAATCCGCATGCCGACGATGACCGCGCCGACGAAGCGGAGCTCGCCGGCGTGCTGCAATCGGTCGATGGCGCTCCGCTGCGCGTGAAACCCTGAAGCTTCAGGATCGCGGCACGCTCAGAGGCTGGCCCGCATGAACAATAGCGGGCCGGCCATCTGCGTATCCACCCGGCCCGGCGTGTCGATGTCGCGCGAGTCGACCTCGACGCCGAACTGGCGATAGCCGAGGCCGAACACCAGGTACGGATTCTTGCGCCAGGTGAGTGCGACGCGCGCGTCGAGCACGGAGCCGTCGATCTCCTCGAACTCCACCGACAGGTATTGCAGGCGTGCTTCCACCGACCAGCGCTGGTTGAAGTCGTAGCGACCTTCGATACCCGCGAGCGGCAGCGGCGTCACGCCGGTTTCCGGATCGCGCACCACGCGGCTGGTCACGACTGCGTTGGCTTCCACTTCGACCACCTGGATGCCGAACGTCAGCGCGACGTCGAGCTGCTGCAGCTTGACCACGCTGTAGCCGTACGTGAGACCGAGCATGGTCATGTTGAGTGTGCTGTTGACGCGCTCGCCGGCGAGATACGTCTGGTCATCGAACACGATGGTGCGATTGATGATCTTCTGCGCGCGGCGTCGCATGCCGAAGCCGCTCAAGCGAATCAGATGACGATCGCCCGGTAGCAGTGTGATCTCGCCCAGCGCGAGCAGATCGGATTCGTCGAGGCCCAGATCGTCCTCGGCGTTGATCGTCGTGCCTTGCATCGCCAGCGTAGGATCGATGCGCAGGTCGGTGTCGAAGCCCGCACCCAGCAACATCACTTCGGCGCGGAATCTATCCTCCACCACATTGGGCTTCGGCTTCGGCGCCCATTCAGGAAGTTTGTCGTTGGTGGGTTTGCTATCGGCGGCATACGCGGCGCCCGTGGCCACGCTCAGCGCGCACAGCGCGATCACGCTCAAACCAGCATTGCGTTCATGAATCACTGCGGCCACTCCGACGTTGAGATGTCCCGTGACGAGGGGACACACTGCGGATTATGCCCGTGTGCTCACGTTGTCGCGACCCAGTGATCGTCCCAGCGGATCGGTTGTGAGCTGGCGATCTTCAGAAACTGTGAACGCAGTCGGGTTTGATCCAGGTGGTACGCGGTGCCGTCACGTTGTGACGCCAGGATCGACCCGTCGTCGACTCGCGACAATCCGTAAGTTTCGGCGGCGGCGATGAAGCCGAGATAACGTTCCTCGCGAACAGACCAGCATGCGACGCCGCCGCCGTAAGGACAGGCCGCGGCGATCAAATCGTTTGTTTCGCTAATCGCTATGCTGGCGACGTAGCCGGCGAAGCGCTGTGTTTCTTCCGCTGGCGCAGTGAGCATGCGGAAGGGCTCGCGTGCGCGCGGTCGATACAGCGCGACGATGCCCGGCGCTCGATCTTTCTTTCCTTCGTACTGCAGGCCGACTGCCGTCGTGCCGTCGCTAGCCATTGCCACATGGCGAATGCTCAGCAAATGATCGGGCAGACGCCACTGACCTTTGATGTCGCCGCTGGCTGCGTCGAGCACGCACAGCGAAGGATCCATGCTGGGAATATTCAGCTTGCGTCGGAACGTGCGCGGATGAGTCATGATGCCGCCGTTCGCGACCAGCAATGATTTTCCATCGGGCAGCCACGCGATCTCATGCGGATCGATGCCGTGAGTCTCGATCTCACCGACGATAGCAAACGTACGAGTGTCGCGAACCACGACGACGCCACGCACGCGTTTGTAATCATGTTCGGGTGTGAAAACAAACTCGCCGTCTCGTGAGTACGTACCGTGACCGGCGAGGTGCTGTCCGTCCTGAGTCGTGAACACACTGCGCACACGCATGGTCGTACGATCCAATTCGAACGCCTGCGTGCCCGGACGACGCGCGAAGAACAGCACTCGATTCGGATCATGAGGATGAATGGCGCAGCCGTGTGCCCGCATCGGTATGCGCGCACCGAAGACCTTTTCGTCGCGCAGTGACAAACCGCCGACGTATTGATCGCCACGCGCGTCCTCGAATGCAGATAGCAGCGTGCCGGTGTGCGCTTTACCTTGCGACGAGAACAAAACACCGCCGGCGGCGAGCGCTGTCGCGGATGCCGAGGCCAACACGAACTTGCGTCGTGACAACGTCATGCGGTTCATAGCGAATCGATGAATTCGAGCAGGGCCTCGCGGTCCTGTTGGGACATCTGCCGGAATGTTTCCTTCGCGCGCTCGGCCTCGCCAGCGTGCCACAGGATGGCTTCGCTCACATCGCGGGCGCGTCCGTCGTGGAGGAAGCGAGTGTGACCATTCACCGTCTTCTGCAATCCGATGCCCCACAGCGGCTGAGTGCGCCATTCGCTGCCGCTCGCGACGAAGTCTGCGCGGCCGTCGGCCAGGCCTTCGCCCATGTCGTGCAATAGCAGATCGGTGAACGGATGAACGGTCTGTCCGCTCAACCACGGCTGGCCTTCGATCTGGCCTGTCTTGAACGTCGCGCGATGGCAGGACTCGCATCCGGCGCTGAGAAACAACTCGGCGCCGTGCTTGACCTGCGGTGATTCGAGATCACGCCGCATCGGCACGCCCAGCATGCGCTGGTAGTTCACCATGTGATTGAAGATCTCGTCGCTGATCTCCGGCTCACCACCCTGAGGCGCGGCGGCGCAAGCCGTTTGCACGGCTGTGCAAATCTGTTGCGGGCGGAACGAAGTGCTCATGCCGATCTCGCTGGAGAACGCCGCAGCGGTTTGATGCGCGATGTCCGGCTGATTGAGTTTCCAGCCGAAGCGTCCGAGCACGGCGCGCTTCACCAGCGGATCCCATACCTGATTGGGACGGCCCGAGATGCCGTCTTTGTTCGAATCATCGGGATCGTTGCGTTCCATGATCTGCGCTTCGGGAATCGCTTCCAGCAATCCGGAACCGAACACGGAAGGCGCGACGCGTGGTGACAGCTTCGTGTCCGCGGCCAGCTCGCCGTAAGCAAGATCTTCGAATGAATATTCTGGCGCGAGCAGCGTGTACGCCGTGCCGTCCGCATATTCGCCTTTGATCTCACGATGCGTGATGCGCACCTTGCCTTCGGCGGGAATGCCACCGATCGCGAAGGGATTGAAGTTCACGCCGTAGTTCGGATCGGCCTGCGGTTCGTTGTTATCGCCTGGTGTGGATGTCGCGAACTGCAGCACCAGTGACACCGGCTGCTCGTCGGCTTTGGCGGGCGGCCGACCGCGGCCGTCGTTGTTGTGGCACGCATCGCAGCTGCGCGCGTTGAACAGCGGGCCCAAGCCATCGCGTGCAGAGGCGCTCGCTGGAGCGACGACCCACGGGCTGTTGAAGAAAGCATTACCGATGAAGAACTCGCCGCGCTGAGCCACAGTGAGATTCGGCGCGGGCCGTGAAAATGCATGGCGTGTCGTTTCCGTCACGCTCATGTCGCCACCGGATTTGAATTGCAGCAACTCGGCCGTGGCGTTTTGCTTCGAGCAACCGCCCAACACGAATACTGCGCCACCCAGCGCCATGAGGATCGCGAGTCTCAGTCGAGGGCTCATCAATCGCCCAGGCCTTCCAGATCGGACAGGAATATTTCGATCGACCGCGCGCCGCGCGAGAACGATAGTGCCTGTGCGCGCAACGCGTCGATCGCCGCTTGCATGCGAGCGCGACCCTCGGTGTTCTCAGCGAGGATTTCGCGGTCGAACGGATTCTTCACCGCCGCTAATGCTTCGCTGGTTCGCTTCAGGCGCGCTTCGATTTCCTCGGCGGCGCGAGCGTCCTTGGCTTTGATTAAATCGGCCAGGCTCGGGCCGCTGACGGTCGTGCCGTCGCGCCGCTGGTACCTGGCGAAATAGACATTCGTGATGCCAGCTTGATTGGCGCGCAGCTCATCCGCCGTCAGGTCGCTGAAACACGATTGTTCCTCTTCCTGATCGGAGGACAGCAGCGGCACGTTCATGCGTTCGCCGGCCATCTCGACTTCGGCCAGCGCGGCGATGCCGGTGAACATGCGCTTCAAGCTGGTGTAGGTGTCGCCACTGACGAACGACGTACGGTAATTCGGCTCCTTCGACTCGCGCCACTGCGCGGCGACGGAATCGAGGTCGCTCACGATCAGCGAGGACGCCGCTTTCAAATATTTGCCGCGACGGGCATTCACGTCGGTCGGCGAGTCACTGTGTGGAATGAAATCCGTATGCGGGCGATGGCCGGCGGACTCAGCCGGATCGTTCGCGTCCTGGCCCCACAACAGGAATTCCACCGCGTGATAGCCGCTGGCGATGTTTTTCTCACCGCCGGCTTCATTCTGGGCTGCGATCAGCTCGGGCGTGATTTCGGGAAAGCTCTGCGCGTCACCGACGATGTTGAGCCCGGGCGCGGCGTTGTACTTGTCGAGCGCCACGGCGTCGATGTGATTTTCGTCCAGCGGCCAGCCATTGAGCTGTCCTTCCGGACCGGTCTCGCTGTCGATGGGGCCGCCATAGAAACGGAACGCTTCGGTGTAAGCGTAAGGAATACGAGCGGCGCGCCAGCGTTCACGCGCGGCGTTCAACGTTTCTTCGCTGGGTTTGGCGAGCAGTGCGTCGATGGCGACGTCCAATTCGCGCGCGGTGGCCAGCGTGTCTTCATACGTCGCGAGCACGATGTTGGCGTAGGCATCCAGCACCGGCTGGCGTGGATCCTTGGGCGGCTCCGAACGGCCGCAGCCGGCGACGAGCGACACGATCAGGGCAGCCGAGACGGCAGCCTTCGAGACGGGTGCGAGCATGGAGGGAATCCGCTGTTAGAAAGAATTCGCGCGGTCGCGAGGCGCGATTTTATTCGGAGTCGAGAATGACTCGCAATTAAGAATGGATCCAGCGCGTCGGTGCGCCCAATTCAGTGGGTCTGTGAAGACGCGGGATACGGGATGCTGGAGCCGAGTCGGAGGCTTTGGCGCCGATGGAGGATGTCGGTCAACTCCTCGGCATCGACGCCAAGCCGATCCGCAGCTTTCTCAATCGACAGCCCCTCGCAAACGATGAGGCTGACTGCCGTCCAGTACAGGGCGGCTTCGGTCCGGGTGTCGTGCTGGCGCTGCATTGCTCGTTGCGTGCCCATCCATAGGGGCGCGCAAGAGCAGGATGTTGCGAGCGGCGCGGTGAGAGCGAAACCGGCACTTGTACTCAGAGTGCCGGCGAATTCGCGCGGTTAATGCCTACCGCTCGATCTCGGCGAGACGCTTGCCGACGAACTGCCAGTTGGCCAGCTTCTCGACCACGGCTTTGACGAAGCCGGCGCGATTCTGCTGATGATCGAGGTAGTACGCATGCTCCCACACATCGCAGGTCCACAGCGCATGGCCTTCGGCGATCAGCGGATTGTCGGCATCGTGGCTGGTGGTGATCTCCAGCTTGCCGTTCTTGGTCACGAGCCAGGCCCAGCCACTGCCGAACTGGCCGACGGCCGCTTCCACGAACTTGTCTCGGAAGTTGTCGAACGAGTCGAACGACGCCTGCAGGCGCTTGAGGATCGGCTCCGGCGGGGTGCCGCCGCCGTTGGGCGCGAGCGAATTCCAGAAGAAATCGTGATTCCACACCTGCGCGGCATTGTTGAAGATCTTGCGCTCCTTGCCGCTCTTGTTGGCGGTCGCCTTGATGATCTCTTCGAGCGACTGCTTTTCCATCGGCGTACCAGCCACGAACTCATTCAGTTTGGTGACGTACGTGGCGTGGTGCTTGCCATGATGATGTTCGAGCGTGCGCGCCGAAATGGTGGGTCCAAGGGAATCTTTGGGGAATGGCAAAGCCATCAATTCGAACGCCATGGCGAGCTCCAGCTGTGGCAGGGGACTAACGGGGATACGTGGCCAACGTCCCGCGGTCAGTGAAGTTCCCCGCTGAATCGGGGTCGAGTTCGTTACGGCGTGATGCGCACGGTGCGCTGCCGGGATACGAAATCCGGCGACCCGTACAGCCCGCGGGTGGCGGTGGCGGTGACGGAGAATACATTCACCGGCGGGGCATTGGCTACCGGCAGCTGCTGACAGTTGCTGAAGGAAACAGTGAAGCTCTGCGCCAGATTCGGCAGTGCTGCGGGCAATCCGCCGCAACCGGCAGCGAGCACGCGGGCCGCAGCGTATTGAATACCCGATTGTAACGCCGCGTCCGCGCCCACTCCGCCGAGCTCCAGGTCGGTGTTGGTCTGTTGGGATGAGTTCAACCGCATCGCGAACGTGCCGAGCACCGCGACCAGGATCAAAAGAAACAGCGCCGCGATCAACGCGAAGCCACGCGATCGAACCGGGCCGCGCGCCCTCACGTCGCATTCTCCACGGGAATCTGCCGAAGCATGCGCAGGTTCTCGGCGTTACCGTCGACGTTGCGCGTGACCATCAGCTCCACGACCACGATGCCGCCGTGATTGGCGGTGCTGTCGGTGATCTGGAACGAACACGCAGAGATGTCGCTCGCGATCAGCTCGGATGGCCCGATGGTTGCGCCAGCATCGATGTTGTCGTTGAGCTGCGCGCGCACGCGACGCAACTCGCCGGTGTTCGGATCGCAGCGATAACGTGTGACGTTGCCGATGATGTAGGCGCGCCGGTTGGGCGACCCTTGAGTGAAGTTGAACATCGGGTTGATGTTGACGTGATTCAAACCGGCGTTGATATCGACGTTGGTCCCGGCCGGCGTGATGACACCGCTCGCTCCATTGGTGCGATAAGCGCTGTTGGCGGCATCGCTGTCGCGCCGGTTGCCGACCACCAGCCGCAGCCCGTTGGTAGGCACGCCCACCGGAACGAGGTTGAGCGTGTCGAAGCCGTTGTCGGCGCTGCCGATCGTCATCAAGTCGCCGGTGCCGGCGATGCGAAACTGCGTGATGTATTGAACGTCGATCAGTTCCAGGACGCGGACCGTGCCGTTCATTCCCGTACGCACGCTGTTGGGTAGCGCGCGACGAATGTCGGATGTCAAAGCACGCATCGCCGTTTCGGCGGAATCGCTCAACGCTGCGCGCCGCGACTGCGCGAGATAGGACTGGATGGGCGTCGTCACCATCATGCTGGCGAAGCCCACGATGATCGCCGCTACGACCATGGCGACGATCATCTCGATCAGGGTGAAGCCAGCGGAATGTCGGCGGCGTGGCATATCAGTACACGACCTGGCCGACATAGTTGGTGCGGAAACCGGTGATGCGCGTCGCGCCGCCGGTCGGGTCGGTCACGATGACGATCACTCGCTGCGCGACCGTGGCGTTCGGCGCGTTGCCGATGTTCACCTGGACGCGATTGATCCGAACGTTATATCGCTCGAGGCCAGCGATCGGCACGCCGTAAGTGTCGCGCGCGCCGTTGTGATACGTGTCTGCTGGATACGCCCGCACTTCGTTATAGGTTTTGACGAGAACATCTCGCAGATAAGAGTCCGCGATCGTGATCGCCTGGGACCGAGTCATGTTGCGCGCACTGCTCACCGACGCCGACGACATCCAGCTCAACGCCGCGACGACACAGAAGCCGATCACGACCATGGCGATGACCAGCTCGATCAACGTCACGCCGCTTTGCCTGGCGCGCATCATTGCACGCTCACGCGGCCAGTCGTGCCGTTGATGTTGATGACATAGGGGCCGACTGGAATTCCAGCGCCCGCACCACCGGCAAGATCACCACCCGCAAGGAATACGACGGCGACGTTTGGTACGCCAGCAATGCCAGCCGGCGTCGTACCGTTGAGCGCGGAGCCATCGGCTCGCAGCACAGGTGTGTTCCACGCGCCCGCGCCGTTACAAGCCGCGAGATTGGGTTGTTGCCAGGCGCTGTAACCCGCTGCGTTGATATCTACTCGAACTCTGCAGCCCGACGCGATAGCGATCCGCTGCGCATAACGCAACGAGGACGCGACTTCATCGGCGTAACCGCGCGCGGAGAAAGCTTGCATGTCGACGAAGTTGGGACCCGCCACCGCGGCGAGGATGCCAGCGATCACGAGACACGCGATCAGCTCGACGAGGGTGAAGCCGCGGTTGCGATCTCGGGTACGCATGGCAGTGGGGTGAGAAACAAGTGAGGCGCCTTCGAGGCGCCTCACTTTACAAACATCTCAAACCCGCATGCTCAGCACGCGGCGACGTTGGTTGCCCACACCGGCAAGCCGTTCACAGCGGCCGGCGGCGTGTAGGAAACCATGCAGCCGTTGGAGCCGTTGGGTGCACCGACGATCCGGAACTCCATCGCGGCGCCGTTGACGGCGGTGACGAAGCGGCCGGCGATGGCGCCGTTACCGGCGAGCGCCGGCGAGTAAGTGCCCGGGTCCAGCGCGACGCGCACGCCGTTGGCGGCGGCGGTCGGGAAGCCGGCGACGTTCATCGCGACGTTCACGCCGCCTTCGACGGCGACGGTGCCCGGGTTGTTGCCGGCGGCCAGCCACAAACCGTGAGTCATGGTCGTGGCGCTACGCAAGCTGCCTTCGAGCGATCGCACGCTGCTGGCGCGAGCCTGAGCGTCCAGCCGCGCGAAGCGAGGCACCGCGAAGGCCGCGAGAATTCCGAGGATGACGATGACGACGACCAGCTCGATGAGCGTGAAGCCGCCTTGTGCCGATCGCGGCGTGAACTTGGACATGACAAAAACTCCGTGCCGTGAGTGAACTGAAATCGGGTTCGGTCTCAGTAATATCGGCGCTTTGATGCGGTTGCTAAAGTGGGAACAACCCGTTTCGTGAGGGCTGTCACCACATTCGTTCCAGATAATGTCGCATGCGATGTGAGCCATTTCTCAATCAACGTGGCTCAGTCAACGTTACACCTGCACGTGCGCGATCATTTCCCACATGGGCAACATCACGCCGAGCGCCAGAATACAAACCACACCGCCGACCGTGATGATGAGAATCGGCTCGATCGCGGCGCTGAGGTTCTTGAGCGCGTAGTCGACTTCGCGTTCGTAAAAGCCCGCGACTTCGTCGAGCAGATCGGACAGCTCGCCGGTTTCCTCGCCGACCGCCAACATCTGCAGCACCAGCGGAGGAAACATTCCTACAGAGGCGGCCGCGCGGCTGAGCGGGTCGCCACGTTCGACTGCGTCACGCATTTCGAGTACGCGAGCGGACATAAATGCGTTGCCCGCCGACTGCGCGATTACACGCAGCGTCTGAATCACGGGCATGCCGGCGTTTAGTGAAATCGCCAGCGAGCGCGCGATTCGCGCCAGGATGCCTTCGTGGACGACCTTGCCGATGACGGGCAGCCGCAGCTGAAACTGGTCCCAGCGCAGTCGCCC
>JBEVKA010000124.1:0-5235 GCA_040509855.1 Steroidobacter sp. | reverse complement strand
CGCACGTTCAACAACACCAAGGACGGCCAGGCGACCTGGGTGCCGTACGACAGCTCGTTCCTCTACAACTTCGCGCCGACCAATTACATCCAGCGCGACGACAAGCGCATCACCGCCGGTGGCTTCGCGCACTATGAATTCAACGAGCACGCCAAGCTGTATGGCGGGTTGATGTTCATGGACGACCACACGTTCTCGCAGGCCGCGCCCAGCGCTTATTTCCAGGGCAACCGGTACCAGATCAATTGCAACAACCCGCTGATGTCGGCCCAGCAAGCCTCGACGTTGTGTGGCGCCGCTGTCGGCAGCGACACGAACATTCCGGTGTTCGTCGGCTATCGCTTCGCCGGCACGGGTGGCGCGCGTCGCGACGATCTGCGCCACACCGACTATCGTTTGAACTTCGGTTCCGAAGGCGCGATCGTCGATGGCTGGAGTTACGATGCGAACTTCCTGTTTTCCACGGCCATCCTCGATGAGAGCTACAAGAATGACCTCGACTTGGTGAAGGGCGCGCGGGCGTTGCAAGTCGTGATGCGAGATGGCGTGCCAACCTGTCGCTCCGTCATCGACGGTTCGGATCCGAGCTGCGTGCCTGCGAATGTGTTCAACGCCTTTGGCATCAGTTCGGAAGCGTACGACTACATGCTGACGCCGACGTTCACGCATGGCGTGCAGGAACAGCAGGTCATCAGCCTGACGGTGAACGGCGATCTCGATCAGTACGGCCTGCGCAGTCCGTTCGCGGACAGCGGCGTCGCGATCGCGACCGGTGCGGAATATCGCACCGAAGAGTTGAAGTTCGAAGCCGACGCGCTGGCGCAGCTCAAGGGCACCAAGGAAAACTCGGGCGACTTCGACGTCAAGGAGTTGTTCCTGGAAATGGACGTGCCGCTGGTGAGCGCCAAGCCGTTTGTCGATTCGCTGTCGATCAATCTCGGCTATCGCTACTCGGACTACTCCATCGCCGGCGGCACGAGCTTCACGGCCGATACATATAAGTTCGAGCTGCGCTACGCGCCGGTGTCATCGTTCAAACTGCGTGGCAGTTACAACCGCGCGGTGCGCGCTCCGAACATCACCGAGCTGTTTGCTGCTCAGGTGCCGGGCAATGTGTCCGCACAGGATCCGTGCGCGGGCCCGACTCCCACCGCGAGCCTGGAGAGCTGCGTTCGCAGCGGCGTGACGGCGGCTCAGTACGGACTCATTCCGATCTGCCCCGCGGAAGTTTGCGTGACCTTGGGCGGTGGCAACCTCGACCTGCGGCCAGAGATCGCGGATACGGCAACTGGTGGTTTCGTGTTTACGCCGAGCTTCATTCCCGGCTTCGCGTTCACCGCCGACTACTTCGATATCTATGTCGAGGGTTATATCGGTGCGGTCGACGCACCGACCGTCATCAATCAATGTCTGCAGAACAGCGCGCAATATTTCTGCGACCTGTTCCACCGCGATCCGTCGTCGGGCGTGCTGTTCGGCACCGACGGCTACATTGTCGCGACCAACCAGAACACCGGTTATCTGCAGACCTCGGGCGTCGACTTCACGTCCACCTACGGCTTCGATCTGGATCGGATCCTGCCGGGGGAGGGCGACGTGGGTGCGTTGAATCTGTCGTTCGTCGGCACCTGGCTCAACAGCCGCCGCATCGAGCAGCTTCCGGGCTTGGGAAGTTACAACTGCGTGGGACTGTATGGTCCGACCTGCAGTCAGCCGACTCCAGCCTGGCGCCACAATTTGCGTTTGACGTGGAGCTCGCCGCAGGGCGGAGCCACGGTGTCCGCGAATTGGCGCTACCTCGGTTCAGCCAAGCTGACATCGAACGAAGACAACGAGTTCCTCGCCGGCGCACCCGTCGGCATCAATCGTCGTATCGCCGCCTACAGCTACCTGGACCTGGCGGGAACGTGGGAGATGTTCGATTCAGTGGAGCTGCGCGCGGGCATCAACAATGTGTTCGATCGTAGCCCACCGGTGATCGCGTCGGGACTGCTCGGCTTGTTCGGCAACGGCAACACCTATCCGGGTGTCTACGATCCGATGGGCCGCTTGTTATATGTAGGCATGACCGTGGAGTTCTGAACACCCCCCAGTTCTGAACTCCGCCCATGGGCGGCGCGTGAGTCTCGACGAGCGCGCCGTCCCGTTTTAGTCGACATCGATCTGGGCGCGCAGATCCTTGAGCGTGCCCTGAATGTGTTCCTTGAGCAGCTTCTCGACCTTGCGCTTGTCGCGCTCCAGCCAGGCGTCGAACAATGCGCGATGCTCGACGTGAGCGCGAGCGTCGCGACCGGCGGGTTCGAGATGAGCGATGACGTAACGCTCGGCGAGAATCGCCAGGTGTTCGACCAGCTGCGTCGTGATCGTTCGATGACCGGCTTCGACCAGCGCGATGTGGAACTCGCGATTACGAACCGCGACGTCGGCCAGATTGTTTGCGGCAGCGGTATCGAGCGCAGTGAACGCTCGCATCGCGACGGCGCGATCTTCGTTGCTCGCGACTTGGGATGCGTACGCAGCCGCCTGCGGTTCGATGGAGAGGCGCAGCGCGAAGATCTCGTCGACCTGTTCGCGCGACATCGGCAGCACGTAGTAGCCGCGATTGGGGTGATTGATGAGCAGGCCTTCCTGCTCCAGCCGAGCCAGCGCTTCGCGTAGCGGAATTTTGCTGACGCCGAGCTCGTTGGCCAGCGCGTCCTGCCGGATCGGCTCGCCGTTGGCCAGTCGTCCCTTGAGGATCTGCTCGCGGACGACTTCGAAGACGCGCTCAGACAAGGTGCGGACGACGATACTCATGGAATAGGCGGGGCGGCGTCACGGATTGAATACTGTACACAATCCTATCATGGCTGCCGGCGCATACATGAACATTGCCGGCAGGATTAAGATCGCATCCTTGACATATGCGGCCAGGGCAGGTGACGGATGCACCGATGTTTCATTTTGGTTGCCTCATTGTTGGCAACGTTCGGCATGCCGTCGGCCGCGCCGCTCGACTTCCGTATCGATGAGGGCAACAACCTCAACGCCTTCACCCGCGATGGCAAGGTCGCCGCGCATCTGTTGCTGAGGTCGGGAGCCGAGCCTCGCATCCTGGTCGCATTTCCGGCTGGCAACAGCGGCGTCGGTTTGTGGTTCCAGACGTCGGAGCGCGTCGTTGCCTGGACGCTCGCGGACCCACCGCGTCCCATCACGCTGGAAGATTCGAAAGGGCGCGACTTGCACGGCATCGAAGCGCATGTGGCCGTGGATGCCAACGTGCTCAACATCAAGCAGGCAGTGCTGTCGTCGGTGCGTGTATTGCGGGACTATCAGGCGTTGGGCACAGCGCCGGCAGAGTTGCTGACCGAGCCACGTCTGCAAGGTAAAGAACTGGCCTGGACGCGTGATCGGCTCGACGGTGCCGCCGGTTATCACCTTTCAATAGCAGCGTTGGATGACGCGGAAGTTACGTTGCGCGCCATCACAGGTCGCACTGGCAAGTTGCGCTTGAAGATTCGTGCGCTGACCGGCGAGATGCCGCTGACGCCGCTCGATACCGGCTCACTGCTGAGCGAGGCCGCCGCGCCCGATCAGCGGGCACGCAACGCGCTGACGTTCCTGAGTTACGAGGAGAAATATCTCGCCGGCTCCTGGCGCTTCGACACCTATTTCGGGCGGGACACGCTGATGTCACTGCGATTGCTGGCGCCCGTGTTGCAGCCGAAGGCCATCGAGAGCGGCATCGGATCGGTGCTGGCGCGGCTCGCGTCGAACGGCGAGGTTGCGCATGAAGAAGATATCGGTGAGTTCGCCGTGCTTCGGAATATGCGCGAAGGCCGTGGAGCCAAGGACACGCCGATCTATGACTACGGCATGGTCGACGATGACTTCATGCTTGCTCCCGTCGCGGCACATTGCCTGCTCGAACGTTCCGTTGCACGAGCCGAGGCCGAGCGTTTCCTTGCGAGCCGCCAGGCGGGCGGGCAACGACGAGGCGATGCGCTCGTCAGCAATCTGCTCTGGGTGACCGAACGTTCTGCTGCTTTTGCGCGTGATCCGCGGCCGATGAATCTGGTCGGGTTCAAGGAACGGCGCATGACAGGGCAGTGGCGAGACAGCGAAGAAGGGCTGGGGCGCGGTCGCTATGCATTTGATGTCAACGCGGTGCTGGTTCCTGCTGCGTTGGAATCCATCGCTATATTTATCGACAGCGGATTGCTCAATCCCTATCTATCGAGCGAGCAGCGCACGCTTCTTCAGCGAGCGAAGGCGCAATCGCGGGTCTGGTCACAACGTGTGCCGCCGATGTTTGAAGTCACTGTGCCGGCGGAGCGAGCACGCGCGGCAGTGTCGGTGTACGCGAAGACGCTTGGTGTCGATGCCGCTCAGGCGCTCCACGCGATTGGCGATCGTGCTGTGACATTCAACGCGCTGGCGTTGGACGCTGCCGGCAAGACTGTGCCCGTGATTCACTCGGACGACGGGTTTGCATTGTTGTTCACCACACCGTCGGCGGAACGTCTCGACCGTGCCATCGTCGCGATGATGCGACCGTTTCCCGCCGGGCTGCTGAGCTCGGTCGGATTGCTGGTCGCGAATCCGGTGTTTGCCGACGCCGCTGTCCAGGCTCGATTCACCAGTGCCGACTATCACGGCACTGTCGTTTGGTCCTGGCAGCAAGCGCTATTGGCAGCTGGCCTCGATCGTCAGTTGGCTCGCGACGATTTGCCTGCGGCTGCACGCGCCAGGGTTACGTCGGCACGTTCGCAGTTATCGTCCGCCATCGACGCCACTCGATCTCTGCGGACCTCGGAGCTTTGGTCGTGGTCCTATGTCGACGGCTCGTACCGCGCCTTGCCCTTCGGGCAGCAGGGAAAACATGTCGACGAATCGAACGCGGCCCAGTTGTGGAGCACGGTGTTTCTGGCGCGTGGCCAATAGCGCATACTCGCGCACCGCCGCTGCGGGACTTACTGACTGGCCGACTGACGCTGGAAGAGGGAAAAGCAGGCGTCATTATTTAGGGACGCCGCACTAAACAATGAAGGTTGGATCAAGCAGCTGGCTCGGCAAGGCGGCCTTGCTCGCCGCGTTGTATGTACTCACCGGCAAGGTGGGGCTGCTGTTCGCGCTGCCGCCGGGATACGCGACCGTCATCTGGCCTCCGTCCGGTATCGCGCTGGGCATGCTGATCGTGTACGGCTGGCGCCTGTGGCCCGGCGTACTGATCGGCTCATTCCTGTTGAATCCGTT
>JBEVKA010000123.1:0-3055 GCA_040509855.1 Steroidobacter sp. | reverse complement strand
GCTTCAGGCGCATGAACGAGGGGTCATAGCGGCGATTGAATCCGAGATACAGCGGAATGCCGGCGCGCTGCGCCACTTGCAGGCAACCCGTTGCGCGCTTCGTATCCAGGTCGAGCGGCTTCTCGCAGAACACCGGTTTGCCGGCGGCGGCGCAACGTTCGATCCAGTCTGCATGCGTATCCGTGGAGCTGGCGATCAGCACTGCATCGACATCGGCACCCGTCACTGCCGCGTCGAGCGATACGGCTTTCGCCGACCACCGTCGCGCCAGATCCTGTGCAGCCGCAGAGTCCGCGTCGGCAACATAAGCCAGCGTGGCTTGCGGATGTCGCGCGATGTTCTCCGCATGAATCTTGCCGATGCGACCAGCGCCGATGAGCGTGAAGCGAATCATGAATCTCGGACTCCTGACAGGAGAGAAAGAATTTCACACGGAGAGTACGGAGCCAAAACCATTCACGTGGCAGCTCTTTTCCTCCGTGATCTCCGTGATCTCCGTGTGAAACCTTTCCCGTCTAACGTTGCGAGCGAGCGCGCCCTTCCATCTCGAATGCGTAACTGATGACGAGCGTTTGTGCGAGGCACAGCGAAGCCGTCAGCGAACGGAACTGACGCACTTCAGCATCCTTGATTTCGAAACACAGATCCGCCGCGCCGGCGATCGGACTGAGTCGGCTGTCCGTAATGGCGATGATGCGGGCCTTCTGTTCCTTGCAGGCGGCGGCGACCTCAGCCGTCTCGGGCGCATAAGGATGGAAGCTGATGGCGATGAGCAGGTCTTTCGACGTCAGCAGGCTGCTCTGCTCCGCCAGCATGCCGGCCACGCCGTCGAGCAGATACGCGCGCTTGTCGACATGCCTGAGCGCGTACGCAAGGTACGACGCTACGGGAAATGACCGCCGCAGGCCGACCAGGTACACCGCATTGGCGGTGCGGATCATGTCGATGGCGCGCTCCAGATCCACCTTGCGCACACTGTTCTTCAGATGCTCGAGCGCGAGAATGTTGTTGTCCGCGAACTCCTGCATCACATCGTGCGGTGCCAGCGCTCCCGCCGTGCCGGCGCGTCGCGTGAACTGGCGGATCCGTTCCGCATAACTTGGACTCGGCGGCTGCGTCAGCATCTCGTCGCGAAACAATTCCTGCATCTGGCTCGCGCCGTCGTAACCGAAAGTCTTCGCGAACCTGACGATGGTCGAAGGCTGCACGCTCGAACGCTCGGCGATCACGGCGAGCGTCTGCAGCGCCATGTCATTCGGATTGTCGAGCACGTACTTCGCCACCTGCTGCAGGCGCGGGCTCAACTGGTCGTAGTTCTTCACGATCTCGGCGCGAAGTTTTTCTGGATCGCTCGGTGCTGCCACGTCGTTCCCTGCCATGAAATGAAAAAGCGGTCGGATGCTATCGGTTGTAACAGAAATTTCAAATGTGCCCTGCATAGTGCGCCGCTTGCCGCCGACCGCAGCAACGAACATCGCGTCCAACACAAAAATCAGCTGAATTCCGCTGTACCCGAGCTGCTTGTTCGGGCGATAAGATAGAAAAATGGAATATTTATTACAATACTTGTTCTATACGAAATATTCGTTCTATACTTCCCTCGAGATGGAATCCGGAATTCCACGAGCGTCCGGCGCGCCGACATGGCGGGTCGTTGGGGGGTTTACGTGATGTTGTTTCTGGTCGAACGACACCTATCGCACGACAGCAAGCCGCGATCAGTCCCCCGCGACGTTTCGCCGCCCGCCCGCGGGCAGCTGTTCTTTCGCATCGTTCATTCACACTCACGTTCAGGACGAAAACTATGAACCGCCACTGTTACCCGTTCGTTGCGGCCGCGGTGGCCGCCGCCTTGTCCGTTCCTCTGACGCCGGCATGGTCCGGGGATCTGGTGGGCCGCGTGACCGATGCAAGCACCGGACGTCCACTGCCGAATGCCACCGTGCGGATACCGCAACTTGGCAGAACGACGACGGCCGATCGTTCCGGCGCCTATCGCTTCTCCGATGTGCCCGGCGGCACACACAGCGTTGAAGTCGAATATGTCGGTTTCAGCACCACCAGGAATGACGTCACCGTGCCGGAAACCGGCGAAGTCGCGCAGGCATTTGCAGTCGGCGCCGCCAATGCGGAGCTCGGACTGGAGGAAGTGACCGTCACCGGCTATCGCCTGGCCCAGATCACGGCGCTGCAGGACAAGAAGTCTTCGCAGACGATCAAGGAGTCGGTGACGGCGGACGATGCCGGCAAACTGCCGGATCAGAACGCCGGCGAAACGCTGGCACGCGTCACGGGCGTTGCCGTCAGTACCGACCAGGGCGAAGGTCGGTACGTCACGATTCGCGGCATCGATGCCGCTCTCAGCAATGTCACCATCGATGGCCAGTTGATCGGATCGCCGGAAGGCGATACGCGCCGCGTCGCACTCGACACGGTTCCCGCCAACATCCTGTCGAAGCTCGAAGTGGTCAAGGCGGCCACGCCCGACCTGGATGGCAACGCCATTGGCGGCACGATCAACCTGGTCACGCCGAGCGTATTCGACGATCCCGACGGGCGCTTCTTCTCCGCAACGGCGGACTACGGTTACTACGACCTCGGCGGTCAGAATCCCTGGGGCGGCAGCATCGGCTGGGGCAACACGTTCAACGATCGTTTCGGCATCCTGCTGTCGGCGAGCTATTCGGATCGCGAGTTCAACTCGCACAACCTGCAGGGCGGCGATCCGTGGGAAGAGGAAGGCGATTACCTCGTTCCGGACGAGATGGGGCTGCGCGACTACCTCATTCGGCGTGTGCGCAAGGGGTTCGTGGCCAACTTCGAATTCCGTCCGAACGACGACGTCAGGCTTCACTGGCGCAACCTGTACAACCGTTACGAGGATACCGAACAGCAGCCTGAAGTCGTCTACGACTATCGCAATGGCGATCTGGAAGATCAGACGCCCACTTCGGGAACGTTCACGGAAGGCGAAGGCGAACGTCTCAACACCAAGCGTTACGAGATCCAGTCGATCCTGTCCTCTTCGCTGGGCGGCGAGTTCGACATCGGCGAC
>JBEVKA010000122.1:0-3152 GCA_040509855.1 Steroidobacter sp. | reverse complement strand
ACAGCACCTCGATCCGGATCGCGTGCTCCGTCGTGGCGACAGCAAGCCCATGAACTGCGCCGACTGTCATCGACTCGAGCAGGATGGCGAGCATTTCGAGCCCATCGAAATGGAAGATCAGTGCCAGGCCTGTCACGAGCTGACGTTCGATCCGAGCGCGCCCGATCGCCAGCTGCCGCACGGCAAGCCGCGTGAAGCAGTGCTGACGTTGCAGGATTATTTCACTCGCAAATTCGCCGACCCCGCATCGTTGCGTGCGACCCGAGACCGTCGTCGCTTGCCGGGACGCGAAGACGACGAAGCGACTTGCACCGACGCGCCGTTGGATTGCGCCAATCGCGCGGCCCGCAAGGAAATCGAAAGCCAGTTCACGCGCCGGGGTTGTATCGGCTGTCACGGCGTGATCGACACGCAGACCGCCAACCTATCGGATCGCTTCCAGGTGATTCCGATCCGTTTCGCGCGCGATTACTACCCGGAGAACAAGTTCGACCATCGCAGCCACCAGATCCAGAACAAGCTGACCGGCGACGATGCCTGCTTGTCCTGCCACGCGGCGAAAAAATCCGTGGACAGTGGTGATCTGATGGTGCCCGGACTGACGAAATGCACTGAGTGTCACGGCGACAAGACCGTCGCCGAGCGCGTCACCTTGCAATGTGTGAGCTGCCATGAATACCACCCGCAACAACCGACGCTGCAGGAGTTGGCCCCATCGATCAGCCGGCAAGAGTCACGCCTCTGGCCGGCTATCGCGTCGAAAGGGCCTCGGCCGCTTTCGACCAATGAAAGGATGAGCGAAACCAAAACCGCCACTGCCGGCGAATTCGCTGGATTATGAAAGATACCTTCCCGCAGTCCGCTCGCACGCGTGGTCCTCTGCCTGGCCGGCTGGCCGGCGCGATCCTGTCGGCATTGGCGCTGGCAGGGTGTTCCGGTGGCTCGCCGGTGACGCCGACCACTGGCACGGATCCAACACCGCAGAATTGCACCGGCAATTGCGCGACTGCCAACACCAATCTGACTGCGGCGGATGTGCAACAGGTGATCGCGCAGGCCGTCGCTGAAGCGCAGGCTCGCAACGTGAACGCGACCATCGCGGTCGTCGATCGCGTCGGCAACGTACTCGCTGTGTATCGCATGGGTTTCGCGGGCACTCGTTCAGTCACGGTGACCACGACGCCGCAGATTCCAGTCATCAACACACCGCCCGCGACTTCGCCAACGCCGCCCAACACACCGCCGCCCGGCAACCCGGGATCGATCGCCGGTGGCCTGGAAGGCATTCGGCTCCCCGTCGCCGCGGCGTTAGTGAACATCGATCACGCGGCGGCGATCGCGAAAGCGGTCACCGGCGCCTACCTGTCGTCGGAAGGCAATGCGTTCTCCACCCGAGTCGCGAGCCAGATCGTGCAGGAGAACTTCAACCCCGGTGAAATGTTTCAGCCGGCGGGTCCGCTGTTCGGCGTGCAGTTCAGTTCGCTGGCGTGTTCGGACCTCATCAGCTCGTTCAACGGCGTCGGCGTGAGCGTTGGCCCACAGCGCACGCCGCTCGGCTTGTCCGCCGATCCAGGCGGCTTCCCGTTGTACAAGGGCGGCACTGTCGTCGGCGGCGTCGGTGTGCTCGCCGATGGTTTCTACAGCATCGACAAGAACATTCTCGACGTCGACAACGACTTCGATGAAGCGGTCGCGCTCGCGGCCACGTTTGGTTTCAGCGCGCCGGCGGATCGTCGCGCCGATCGCATCACCGTCGACGGCAAGGTGCTGCGCTTCACTGACATCGAGTTCGCGCAGCTGTCGAGCAATCCGGCGAACGCGCCGGCCTTCGCCACGATCCCCGGCACGGTGGGCTCGTTGATTCCGGTGCCGGGCTACACCGATGGCGTGGTTCGCGACGGCACGGCGTTCGGTCAACCGCAGTCGGGCATTCGTCCTGATGGCGACCAGAATTTCCCGGGCCGCGACGCCTTCGTGCTCGTCGATGTAAACAACGCGCTGCGCTTTCCACCGCGCGCGGGAACGGATTCGGCGCAAACAGGCGGGCAGTCGCTATCGGACAGCGAAGTGCGCACGTTGCTCGGATCGGCGCTGGACGTCGCGAATCGCGCTCGCGCGCAGATCCGTCGTCCGACGGGATCACAAGCGCGCGTGACGATTTCCGTCGTCGATACACAAGGTGTGATTCTCGGCATCGCTCGCACGCGTGACGCGCCCATCTTCGGAACCGACGTATCGTTGCAGAAGGCGCGCACTGCTGCGTTCATGTCATCGAACCAGGCAGCCGCGTTCCTCGCGACGCTGCCGGATGCGAAGTATCTGAGCACGACGGACACATCGGTCACCGTGTCGACCGCGATTCCGTTGAACAGCTACGTGAATCAGTTCCGTACCTTCATGGGTAATGCCAATGCGCTCGCGGATGGCGCCGTCGCTTACACCGATCGTGCGTACGGCAATCTGGGGCGACCGTTCTATCCCGATGGCATCAATACCGCGGGAATGAATGGTCCGCTCAGCAAACCGCAAGGGCAGTGGAGCGTGTTCTCCTCCGGCATGCAGCTGGATGTTTCCATCAACGCGATCCTGCAGCACGTGCTGTTCGTGGCCGGCGCGATCGCCGCGGATGTCACACCCGGATGCGCGGGCGTGCAACTCGCCAACAATCTGAGCAGCGTTGGCCAGACCATCACCGGCCTGCAACTGGCGAACGGTTTGCAGATCTTCCCGGGCAGCGTGCCGGTCTATCGCGGCAACACGCTGATCGGCGGTGTCGGCGTTTCCGGCGATGGCGTCGATCAGGACGATATGGTCGCGTTCCTGGGACTGTTCAACGCGGGCCAGACGCTGGGTGGCGCCAACGCCATCGGCAACGCGCCGCAGCCCATGCGCTCCGACAACCAGACACCGCAGGGTTTGCGTCTGCGCTACGTGCAATGTCCGCAAGCTCCATTCATCGACACGACGGCTGACAACGTGTGCGGAGGAAAGTGAGATGAAGAAGCGGTTAGCGGTTGGCGGGTGGCGGTTAGTCAGAGAATGCATTTCGAGACCAACCGCTAATCCGAGACCAACCGCTAACCGCTAACCGCCAACCGCTATCTGAGTAATCGGTTCATGCGCACTGTCGCCAGCAACAGCAAGGCCGCGAC
>JBEVKA010000121.1:0-4545 GCA_040509855.1 Steroidobacter sp. | reverse complement strand
TCGGATGACAAAGCGCCGATCATGATGTTGTTGACGGCCATCGATGTGCTGAGAGGTAAGGAACCAACAATCAATGTAAAGGTATTGTTGGATTCGGAGGAGGAGATCAGCTCGCCAAGCCTCGCGGAGACCGTGCAAGCACATCGCGCGTTGTTCACGGCCGATGCGCTCGTCGTGCTCGACGGTCCGGTGCACGGCTCGGGCCGGCCGACGCTGGTCTTCGGCAATCGCGGTATCACTCAAGCCGCGCTCACTGTGTTTGGTCCCAAGGCGCCTTTGCACAGCGGACACTTTGGCAACTACGTGCCGAACCCGGCGCAGCGGTTGGCCGCGCTGCTGACGTCGATGAAAGATGACGAGGGGCGCGTGCTCGTGCCCGGCTATTACGACGGCATCGAGCTGTCTGCTGCTGATCGTGAGATTCTCAAAGCGACCGGCGACGACGAGGCTGCGTTGTTGAAGCGCACGGGCATCGCTCGTGCTGAGCGCGTCGGTGAGAACTATCAGGAAGCTTTGCAGTATCCGTCACTGAACGTGCGTGGTATGGCGTCCGCCGCTGTCGGCGCGAAGGCCGCCAACATCGTGCCGAGCGAGGCGGTCGCGGAGATCGACATTCGCACCACGCCGGAGACCGACGGTCGTCGTTTGTTCGCGCTCATCAAACGTCACATCGAGCAGCAGGGCTATCACCTGGTCGACGCGCCGCCGACCGATGTCGAGCGTGCTCAATACGGAAAATTGGCGATGTTTCAATTGGGCAGCGTGCAAGCCGCTCAACGCATGCCCATGGACGCTCCCGTCGGCCGCTGGGCCATGCAAGCGCTCACTTCGAAAACCTCACCGACGCCGAAGCAGGATCCTGTGCGCATCCGCATGATGGGCGGCACCGTGCCTGTCGACGTTCTCGTGAGCGCGCTCGAGCTGCCGTTCCTGCTCGTGCCCACCGTGAACGCCGACAACAATCAGCACGCGCACGACGAAAACATGCGCATGGGCAACTTCGTCACCGGCACGGAAACGATTTACAGCCTGCTGACGACGGCATATCGACGTTAGTTATTCGCGCAGCAACTCGTTCAAACTAACTTTCGCTCTCGTCTGCGCGTCCACTCGCTTCACGATGATGGCCGCATACAGCCCGTACTTGCCGTTCGCCGCAGGCAGCGAGCCGGACACCACCACCGCGCCAGCGGGCACTCGTCCATACATCACTTCATCGCGCTCGCGATCGTAAATGCGCGTGCTGGCGCCGATGAACACGCCCATGGAAATCACCGCGCCTTCCTCGACGATCACGCCCTCGACGATCTCCGAGCGCGCGCCGATGAAACAGTTGTCTTCGATAATGGTGGGGTTGGCCTGCAGCGGTTCGAGCACACCGCCGATGCCGGCACCGCCCGAAAGATGCACGTTCTTCCCGATCTGAGCGCATGAACCCACAGTGGCCCACGTGTCCACCATCGAGCCCTCGCCGACGTAAGCACCGACGTTGACGTAGGAGGGCATCAGCACAGTATTGGACGCCACATACGCCCCGCGTCGCACGATGGCATGTGGAACGACGCGCACACCCTCGGCGCGGAAACGCGCTTCGTCGTAGTCGGCGTATTTGAGCGGCACCTTGTCGAAGAACTGCGTGAAACCGGCGTCGATCGGGCGATTGTCATAGAGCCGGAACGACAGCAGCACGGCTTTCTTCAGCCACTGATTCACCTGCCACTGACCATCCCGTTTCTCCGCGACGCGGGCCTTGCCGGTGTCGAGCAGCGTCAACGCCTGCTCCACCGCATCACGGACCTCCGTCGGCGCGTTCTTGGGATTGAATTCAGCGCGACGCTCGAACGCGGCGTCGATGGTTGTAGATAGGTCAGTCATGCTGGAAGTGTAGCGGAATGGAAGTGACTGGTGACTACTGACTAGTGAATAGTCGGAGGAGCCGCGGCGGTGAGAGTGAAGCTTCTAAACCTCTGACCAGTCAGTAGTCACTTCTAACGAAGTCTCGAATGCGATGTGCAGCTTCAATGCATTCCGGCACAGTCGCGACGAGCGAAATGCGCACGCGGTCCTGGCCGGGGTTGCCGCCAGGCATGTTGCGGGCAATGTAGCTGCCGGGCAGCACGGTGACGTTGTGACGCTCGAACAATCCGCGAGTGAACCGTTCTCCGTCGCCGACGCGCGGCCACAAATAGAACGCCGCTTCGGGCGCCTCAACCTCGATCACTTCACGCAAAATGGGCACGACCGCAGCAAACTTCTGACGATACAGCTCACGGTTCTGCACTACGTGGGCTTCATCATTCCAAGCTGCGATGCTCGCCATCTGCGTGGGCTGCGGCATGGCCGAGCCGTGATAGGTGCGATAGAGCAGGAACTGCTTCATCAACTTGACGTCGCCCGCGACGAAACCCGAACGCAGGCCGGGCAGGCTGGAGCGCTTCGACAAACTATGGAACACGACGCAGCGTTCATACGACGTGTTGCCAGCCGCGAGCGCTGCTTGCAGCAAACCTGTCGGCGGGTTGGCTTCATCCAGATAGATTTCGCTGTAGCATTCATCCGAAGCAATGACGAAGTCATGACGCTCGGCCAGCTCCAGCGCGCGACGCAAATATTCGATACTCGCAACCGCGCCCGTCGGATTGCTGGGTGAACACAAGAACAACAGCTGACACCGCTTCCATACCTCGACCGGCACCCGATCCAGATCAGGCAGCGCCGCGTCCGTCGACATGGGCATGAAGTACGGCTCGCCGCCAGCGAGAAACGCGGCGCCTTCGTAGATTTGATAGAACGGATTGGGCATCACCAGCAGCGGTTGTTTGCTGGCGTCGATGATCGATTGCACGAATGCGAACAGCGCTTCGCGCGTGCCGTTCACCGGCAGCACCATGGTCTCCGGCGAGATCGAACCCTCGGGCAGCTGAAATCGCCGCGTCAGCCAGTTCGCAATCGAGACTCGCAGTTGAGGCACACCGAGTGTGAGCGGATAACTCCCGAACCCATCCATGTTGCGCGTCAGTGCTTCGAGCGCGAACGCGGGCGGCGTATGACGCGGCTCGCCGATGTACAGCGGGATGTGCGGCAGATTCGCAGGTGGTTGAGCGCCAGCCAGCAGCGCTCGCAGCCGTTCGAAAGGATACGGCTGCAACTTGCTCAAAGCAGGATTCATACGCGGCGATCGAGAGTTTCTATGATTCGTTGTGACAGTCGCGACTTGGCTTCACTGCTCAGCGGGCCGCCGGAGCCGTCGGAGACGTAGAACACGTCTTCGGCGCGCTCGCCGACCGTCATGATCTTGGACGTATAGATCTTCACGTCCTCGGCCATGAATACCTTGGCGACCTGCGACAGCAGGCCCGGACGGTCGCCGGCGATGATCTCGAGGACGGTGCGGCCGTTGAGCGGTGCTTCGCTGAATGTCACCTGCGTGGCGGTGGTGAACATGCGCACCTGACGTGGCGCGCGACGCGTGACCGTCATCGCGGCGTTGTCCGGCTTGGACAGCACGTGCGAGAGCTGTTGTTCGATATCACGAATGCGCACGGAGTCGGTGATCTCGGCGCCGGTGTCCTCCAGCACGTGATACACGTCGAGACTGAACCCGTCGGCCGTCGGCGTGATGCGCGCATCGACAATGCTCAAGCCCAGCTGATCGAGCAGGGCAGTGGTGCGCGCGAAACTATGCTGAGCATGCGGCGTGTACGTCGAGATTCCAGTGCCGCCACGGCCGGACAGCTGCTGCACGGAGACCAGCGAGCCGGTCTCGCCAGAGTCGCGGTTGGCGAGCATCTTCGTGTGCCAGGCAATCTCATCCGGCGTGTGACGCAGGAAATAATCGACCGTGAACCGCTGCCACACCGCCTGGCGAAGAATCTCGCCCACGCCGGCACGCATAATCAATTCCTTGGCCTGTGCCTGCGTCTCTGCGATCAGTTCGTCCTTGTCGAGCGGGCTGCCCAGACCTCGACGCAGCGCCTGGCGTGTGCGCTCGTAGAACTCCGCGAACAACGATGACTTCCAGTTGTTCCACAACTTCGGATTGGTGCCGCGAACGTCCGCGACCGTCAGCACGTACAGATAATCCAGGTGCGTCTGGTCGCCGACCAGCTTGGCGAATTCGTTGACGACCTTGGGATCGGAAATATCTTTTTTCTGCGCCGTGACCGACAGCACCAGGTGATTGCGCACCAGCCACGCCACCAGGCGCGCGTCGTAACGCGACAGGCCCTGTTCGAGACAGAACGCTTCCGCATCCACCGAACCAAGGTCGGAGTGATCGCCGCCGCGGCCCTTGGCGATGTCATGGAAGATGGCGGCGAGATACGCCAGCTCCTGTCTCGGCAGCGATTGCATGATGCGCGACAGGGCCGGGAATTCATGATCGTACTTGGGCATCGCGAAGCGACGCAGGTTGCTGACCACGAACAGCGTGTGCGCGTCGACCGTGTACGCATGAAAAAAATCGTATTGCATGCGGCCGACGATGCGGCCGAACGCGGGGATGTAGCGCCCGAGCACGCCATACAGGTTCATGCGTCGCAGTTC
>JBEVKA010000120.1:0-5043 GCA_040509855.1 Steroidobacter sp. | reverse complement strand
GTCGCGGCCTTGCTGTTGCTGGCGACAGTGCGCATGAACCGATTACTCAGATAGCGGTTGGCGGTTAGCGGTTAGCGGTTGGTCTCGGATTAGCGGTTGGTCTCGAAATGCATTCTCTGACTATCCGCCAACCGCCAACCGCTAACCGCTTCCCTGTTGAATCCCGGCCCGTGGAAACCTCCTCCCTTCACCCCGCCGCGTCCTGGCGCGATTACTACGAGCTGGGCAAGCCGCGCGTGGTGTTGTTGATAATGTTCACGGCCGTTGCCGGCATGTTCCTGGCCGCGCCGGGACTGCCGCCGCTGAATGCGCTGATTTTCGGGACGCTCGGCATCGCGCTCGCCGCCTCGGGCGCAGCGGCCATCAATCACGTGCTGGATCGCCGCTTCGATGAACAGATGGCGCGCACGCGCAATCGGCCGCTGCCGACGGGACATGTCACTGAACGGCAAGCACTGGCCTACGCGACCGTGCTCGCGGTAGTGTCGATGGTTCTGCTGTGGGGCTGGGTGAATGCGCTGACAGCCGTGCTCACATTCTGCTCGCTGATCGGTTACGCCATCGTTTACACGGTGTGGCTCAAGCACGCGACGCCTCAGAACATCGTCATCGGCGGAGCCGCAGGCGCCGCGCCACCGGTGCTCGGATGGACGGCAGTCACAGGTTCGGCCGATCCATACGCGTTGCTGTTGTTCCTCATCATCTTCACGTGGACGCCGCCGCACTTCTGGGCGCTCGCGATCGCGCGTCGCGATGAATATGCCAAGGCTGGAATTCCGATGCTGCCGGTGGCCTACAGCAGCGATTTCACGCGCCTGCATATTTTGCTCTATACGATTCTGCTGGTGATCGTGACCTTGCTGCCCTATCTCACCGGCATGAGCGGACTGATCTATCTGGTCGCGGCGCTGATCCTCGGCGGCGTATTTCTGTTCCGCGCCTTGCAGCTCAAAGTACTCAAGGACGCCCGCCTGCCGATGCGCACTTTCAGTTTCTCGATCACCTACCTGGCGCTGTTGTTCGCCGCGTTGCTGATCGACCACTACCTGACCATTCGGCTGTTATAGCCGTCGGGCCGCTCGCCGTGGCTCCGACCCGTACTCGCAGCATCATTCCCTGGCTCACCGCCGCGGTGGTGGTGCTGATCGCCTACGGCTCGCTGTATCCGTTCAACTTCAAACCGGACACGGAGGAAAGCCTGCTGTCCGCGCTCGGTCAGTTGTCGTGGGCCCGCGCCGGGCGCAGCGATCGTATTTCCAATGTCCTGCTCTACCTGCCGCTCGGCTTTTGTTTGTATCTGTGGTTGAGCACGCGATTCAACCGTCGCCGCTCGGTTGCGACGGCGACCCTGCTGGGCACGCTGCTGTCGCTCGCTATCGAAGTCGCGCAGGTCTATGTCTCCAGTCGCGTGCCGAGCCTGGCCGATCTGGTGTTGAACGCAGGCGGCACGCTGCTCGGTGCGATTGGTGGATTGGGTTGGGCAGGGCTCAGCGACTTGATGCATCTGCCGACGCGCGCGGAGAAACAATCGCGTGATCCGGGCGCTGCGCTGATCGTCGGTTTGTGGCTCGCATGGCGATTCGCACCGTTCGTGCCGCAGTTCGATCTCGGCAAACTGAAGGCAGCGTTGCGGCCGCTGTTCGATCCGACGTTCGACTTCGTGACGGTGCTGATCTTTCTCACCTGCTGGCTGGTGGTCAATCAAGCCGTCGCTGCGCTGGTGAGCCGGCCGCGTCGTTTAGAAACATTGCTGTTGTTGATGGCCGCTGTTCTGGTCGGGCGACTGATCGTCGCCAGCCAGGCGTTCGTGCCGGCCGAGTTGCTCGCGCTGTTGTTGCTGCTGCCGATGGTGGTGTTGATGCATCGGCTGCGCCCGAGGCCGCGTCGGGCGGCATTGGTACTGGCGGTGGTTGCGCTGCTGGTCATCGAAGAGCTTGCGCCGTTCAACTTCTCACCGGAGGCGGCGCAGTTCGACCTGTGGCCGTTCATGAGCTGGCTCAGCGGCAACTGGGAGGAAAGCTGGCTGGCCATCGAGTGGGTGCCGTTGTTCGGCAAATTGTTTCTCTACGGCGCGCTGTTGTGGGTGGTGCGCGAGTGGGGCGCATCCACGGATTTCGCGTTCGGCGTAATGCTGACCATCGCCGTCGTAATCGAAACGCTGCAAATCTGGTTGCCCGGCGAACACGCCTCGATCACCGACCCGCTGCTGGCGCTGAGCATCGGGCTGGCGTTTCGTTCGCTATACAAACGCGCGAAGCCGCGAGCGTTCTCTGAAGCCTCGCGCGATCTCTCGTTGCGGTAGGCATCACCGTTCTCCCCCTCGGGGGGAGAACAACTCGTTTTTATTTCCCGACGCGCGCGCAGCCCGCAAACTGCTTGCCATCAAAAGTCGCGCGGGCGGCGTATGCGAAATATTCGCCCGATGTCGAGTCGCGGCAGGCTTGTGCCTCGATCATGAGTTCGACCTGATGATTGTTGCCGGCGGCGGTATAGCCCACCGCGCCTTCCGAATCCTGGGTCTGCGGGGCGGGTAGTGAGATTTCCTTGGGCTCATCCGGCTGCCGCCAGATCAACGCGGTCTCGGTGACTTCGGCATTCCAGAACGGCTCGCTGCCGCGCGCGGCGACGATGTAGTCCTGCATGGGGTTGTCACAGCCGCGAGTCTGCCCATCCAATGCGGCGTACAACGCCTCTTCCATTACGAACACGCCGGCATACCCGGTGGCGTTCGCGGGTAAATCCTCGGCGGTCGTCGAACGCTCGCCGTACGCTTCCACATAGAGCTTCAGCGGTGCGCCGTCCGAGGCTTTTTCACCGGCGAAAGTGCGCGTGAGCAGCCCTTCGCTCTGGTCGACCATCCATAGATCGACCTGCTCGCCACAGGGGCGGAACGAATTGTGATCGGCCGCGAGGGTGGCGATGCCGCGCTTGATGGCGAGACCGGATTCTGCCGGCGGTTCAGTATCGGTCGTGGTTTCCTCCGGCGCTGCCGCTCCCGGAGGCAACGCCGCCGGTTGCGCGGATGGCCGCGCCGGCTCGGGCGCCTTGGAGCAACCCGCCAATGTCAGCAAAACCGCGCAAAAGAAAGTATTCCGCGCGCCCCGGTCCCGCATGCGACTCTCCGGCCCTTTTCCTACCCACAGGATAGCGAAGACGCCGGCGCAAACCAGTGACGAGGTCGCGAATCCCCCGGCTTTGCTAGAATGCGCGCCCTCGATAAGTGGGCCGGGCACCCCATTTTGGTGCGATAACAGCCGCAATCATCGCGAGGATTCACCGCTGGACGTTTCCGACCTACTTGAAGGACTGAACGATGCGCAACGCGCGGCCGTCGCGGCTCCGCTGGCGCCCACACTGGTGCTAGCCGGCGCAGGCAGCGGCAAGACGCGCGTGCTCACTCATCGGGTCGCGTGGCTGGTGCAGGTGGAAGGCTCCTCACCACATAGCATTCTCGCGGTCACCTTCACGAACAAAGCTGCCGGCGAAATGCGCGGCCGTATCGAATCGATGCTGGGCGTGCCGAGCGGGCCGCTATGGATCGGTACTTTCCACGGCATTGCGCACCGGTTGCTGCGCATTCATTGGCGGGACGCGAACCTGCCGCAAAGTTTCCAGATCATGGATTCGGAAGATCAGCTGCGCGCGATCCGCCGCCTGCTGAAGTCACAGGATCTCGACGAGGAGCGCTGGGTTCCGAAAGAGATCATGTGGTTCATCAACGCGCGTAAGGACGAAGGCCTGCGCGCCAAGCACATCAAGGACGACGGCGATCCGACCAAGCGTCAGTTCATCAAGCTGTACGCGCTGTATCAGGAACAATGCGATCGCGCCGGCGTGATCGATTTCGCCGAGCTGCTGCTGCGTGCGTACGAACTGTGGCGCGATCATCCCGAGCTGCTCTCGCATTATCGGCAGCGCTTTCGCCACGTGCTGATCGACGAGTTCCAGGACACGAACACGATTCAATATGCCTGGTTGAAGCTGCTCGCCGGGCCGGACGGCCTGCCATTCGCGGTGGGTGACGACGATCAGTCGATCTATCGCTGGCGTGGCGCGCGCGTCGAGAACCTGCAGCAGTATCGTCGCGACTATCCGCTGGTACAGATGTTTCGCCTGGAGCAGAACTATCGCTCCACCGGCAACATCCTGGCCGCGGCCAATGCGCTCATCTCCAACAACAGCGGACGCCTGGGCAAGAATCTCTGGACCAGCGGCGCGCAGGGCGATCCGGTCAAGTTGTACGCCGCGTTCAACGAGCGTGACGAGGCCGACTTCGTCATCAATCGTATTCGCGAGTGGAGCAACAAGGGCGGGCTGCGCAGCGAGTGTGCAATCCTGTATCGCTCCAACGCACAGTCGCGAACGTTCGAAGAAGCGTTGCTCGCGGCGCGCATTCCCTATCGTGTGTACGGCGGCCTGCGATTCTTCGAGCGGGCCGAAATCAAGGACGCGCTCGGTTATCTGCGTCTGATCTTCAACCGCACCGACGACGCATCGTTCGAGCGCATCGTGAACTTGCCCACGCGCGGTATCGGCAACAAGACGCTCGACGTCGTTCGCAACTACGCGCGGGCGAATGCTTGCTCGATGTGGGACGCCGCCGGCGCGTCCATCAAAGAACTCAGCGCACGCGCTGGCCAGAATCTGCACGCGTTCCTGCTGCTCATCGAACAATTGGATCAGCAAACCCGAACGCTGCCGATCCACGAGCAGGTCGATCACGTGATTCACGCCAGCGGCCTGGTCGCGCACTATCAGCAAGAAAAAGGCGATCGCGGCGAAGCGCGCGTCGACAACTTGAACGAATTAGTGTCCGCCGCGCGAGGTTACGAGCCTGAAAGCGATGTCGAAGTCTCGGCACTGGCGAATTTCCTCTCGCACGCCGTGCTCGAATCCGGTGAAGAGCAAGCTGGCGCCGGCGAAGACGGCGTGCAGATGATGACGCTACATTCGGCCAAGGGCCTGGAATTCCCGGTCGTTTTCCTGTGCGGCATGGAAGACGGACTGTTCCCGCATCAGCGGTCGCTGAACGATGAAGAGGGC
>JBEVKA010000119.1:0-17432 GCA_040509855.1 Steroidobacter sp. | reverse complement strand
TGTCTGCCACGGAGCCGGCAAAGAACCGGCGCGCTTCCGACATCAGCGAGTCCACGTGCCGATGCGATACGCCGTGGCCCACGAGATAAAAGAAACCAAACTCACTGCACGCCGCATCGAGTTGTTTCGCCAGTTGCGCACGCGCCTGCGGACCGTCCTGCAGTCGGGACAAATCGATGATGGGCAACGATGTGGCGTCGGGCGGATTCATGTGTAACTCATAGTACTCGCGACCGACGTTTTTGGAATGACGACATGTCTCGTTACTTGGCGCAGACCGCCTGCTGTGACCGTTCGCTAACCACCCTGGGTCTCTGATTGTTACCAACGGTTCGATACATTGACTCACACGCTCAGGCAATTGCCCGAGCGAATTTCACAATTCTCAGTCGCGGACATCAACGATGACGCGATCCATGCGGGTTCCATGATGGTGAGTCGCGTATTCGCGGTGCTGGTGACGGCACTGCTGGCACTGGGCGCGCACGCAGCGCCGCCGAAGGTCATTCGTATCGCCGCGCCGGATTTGAGCGCCGGCGCCAAGCCGAGCTATGGCGGCCAGGTCGATTATCTCAACACCAATCAGTTGCTCGAAAAGGAATTCGCCAGGGACGGCATCAAGATCGAATGGAGCTTCTTCAAAGGCGCGGGCCCAGGCATCAACGAAGCACTCGCCAACCGTCAGCTCGATTTCGCATTCATCGGTGACTTGCCGCTCATCATCGGCCGCGCCAACGGGCTCGACACTCGCTTGCTGGCGGCGTCGACTCGCGGCGTGACCATGTATCTGGCCGTGACGCCGGAGTCGGGCATCAAGTCGTTCGAGGATCTGAAAGGAAAGCGCGTCGGAATTTTCCGAGGCACCGCCGATCAGCTGTCATTCGCTCGCGTGCTGGAGCGCGCCGGTCTGAAAGAGCGCGACGTGAAGGTCGTGAATCTCGACTTCAACGCCGTGAACGCGGCGCTGGTCGCGAAACAAATCGATGCCACGTGGGCGCCTCATCGACTGCTGGCGCTGCGTGATCGCGGCATCGTGAACATTCCCGTCAGCACCAAGCAGCTCGATGGCGCCGGCTCTCTGCAAGGCGGCCTGGTCGGTGCGCAAGCATTCCTGCACCAGCATCCCGATGTCACGACGCGTGTGGTGAAGACCGTGCTCGTGGCGTCGCGCTGGCTGTCGACCGAGGAGAATCGCCAGGCGCAAGTGCAGCTGGTCGCCTCGCAATCGAGTTACCCGGCGGCCGCGATCGAAGAGTCGCTGCGCGGGAGCAATCTCGCCTTTGTCTATTCGCCGTTGCTCGATGGTTATTTCCTCGACAACTTCAAACGCAACGTGGAGCTGGCGCGGCAGTTCGGATTGATCCGCCGCACCTTCGACGTCAATGCCTGGGTCGATGACCGCTACTTGAGCGCGGCGTTACAGCAGCTCGGCTGGCAGAACGCATGGAAGCCGTACGACCACTATGCCGGCGGTTCGGCGCGAGTTTCCTCTTCTTCCAACCTTCGTAAGACACCATGAGCGATATTTTTTCTTCGACCGTAAACGGCCACAGTCACATTCTGCGTTTCGCCATTGCTTGCGCGCTGCTCGGAGGCTCCGCTACGCAGGCGGCCGAGATTGCCGACGACAGCGGCACGCTCGAGCAAGTGATCGTCAGCGCAACCCGACGCGATGAAGACATTCAACGCGTGCCGGTGGCGGTTTCCATCGTCAGCGGCGTCGACCTCGAACGAGCGAATCGCACAGCCGTCAGCGCGCTTGCGACGGAAGTGCCGACCGTCAACTTCCGCACGCAATCGTCGAACAAGGACACGTCGCTGTTCATTCGCGGCGTCGGCACGATCTCCACTTCGCCCGGTGTCGAATCGTCCGTGTCCACGGTGATCGACGGCGTCGTGTATGGAGCGAGAGGGCAGGCGACGCTCGACCTGCTCGATCTGGAGCGCGTCGAAGTGTTGCGAGGTCCGCAGGGCACGTTGTTCGGCAAGAACGCTTCGGCGGGCGTGGTGAACATCGTCACGCGTGCGCCCGATCCGGAAACTTCGGGATATATCGACGTCGGTTATTTCGGGCGGGGCGATGAACTGCGCGTGCGCTCTGGCTTGTCGGGCGCAATCTCCGACGCTGTGACCGCATCGCTGACCGGCCTCTATGCAACCTACGACGGCAACGTCACCAACGTTCGCAACGGCGAGGTCGTCAACGGCTATCGTCACAGCGGCGCGCGCGCCAAGGTCGCGATCGAGGCGACGGATGATGTGAAGATCACGTTGAGTGCCGACTTCGTGCATTCGAACGACAATGTGCCGACAGTCGTCGCAGGCACGACGTTGACGGCTTATCCGAGCGGCGCCGTGACTCGGAATCCCGGCTTTGCCGCCGCGATCGCTCCGGTCATCCCCGGTCCCGAGAACCGTCGCATCGACAGCGACATGAACACGCACGTGGAGGACGACAACTGGGGCGTGTCGGGCCAGGTCGACTGGGCCATCGGCGATTACACGCTGACGTCCATCACTGCGTTCCGCAGCTGGGAGAACACTCAGTTCCAGGATGGCGATCGCCTGGGGCAGCTCTATCAGCAGTTCCCGCGTTCGCATGACCGCGGCGACCTTGATTTCGAGCAGTACTCGCAGGAAGTGCGCCTGGCCTCGCCGCAGGGAAACTTCGTCGACTACGTGGCCGGCCTGTATTGGTTCCGTGGCGTCGATGAGGAAACGTATCGTCGCAATGTGACTCGCTGCGTCGACTCGACGACTCCGGCAATCGCGCCAGGCGCGACGCCCTGTTTCGCAAGCACGGCGACGTTGTTCGACGACTTCGGTCGCGCCGACTACGGCACGCGCAACACCAACTACGCGGTGTTCGGCGAAGCCACCTTCAATATCACTGAAGACTTTCGCGCTCTGGTCGGCGCGCGCTGGACGCACGACGACTTGAGTTACAACCATCGCCGAATTTCCAGCGCGAACGTGAGCAACTCACCGCCGGGCATTCGCGTCCCGTTCGCGAGCTCCGGCACACACAGCGAGGACGGCTATTCCGGCCGCACGGGTGTGCAGTTCGACCTGACGGAAAACATCACCAGCTACGCAACCTATTCGCGTGGCTACAAGGGGCCGGCGTACAACGTCTACTTCAACATGCAGGCCATCGACATGCCGGTGCTGGATCCCGAGGAGTCGGACTCCTTCGAGATCGGCTTGAAGAGCCGGCTGCTGGGCAATCGCCTGACCGCGAATCTGGCGTTGTTCGATACCACCTACGACAACTATCAGGCCAACTTCTTCGATCTGGTGGGCACGGCGGTGGTGACGCGTCTCATCAACGCGGGTGAGGTGAAGACGCGCGGCGCGGAGATCGACTTCAGTGCGCGTCCGTTGCCTCAGCTCACGTTGAGCGGCGGCGTTGCTTTCATCGAAGCGCGCATCGAGGAGTTCAATTGCCCGCCGGGCGCGGCGTCGAGCTGCGCAGTGAACGGCAAGCCGTTGCCGTATTCGCCGGACTGGAAGGGCAACGTTCGTGGCTCCTACGTCATTCCTTTGAATGCGCTGGGTAACTGGGACCTGGAGCTCGGCACCGACTACAGCTGGCAGAGCGACACTCAGTACGACATCGCGCAGGCGCCGGACGCGATCCAGGATTCTTACGGCATCTGGAATGCGAGCGTGGCCGTCGCGGAGCCCGAGCAGGGCTGGCGCGCCAGCGTGGTCGTGAAGAACATCACCGATCAGTCGTACTCGACCTTCCTGGGCGCGGGCGCGACCAACATCACCCGCGTGGTGCCACGTGACGATCAGCGCTACTTCGGCATCAGTGTGCGCAAGGACTTTCGCTGACATGGCCCAGAAACAATTGAAGCTCGGCGCGTTCCTGATCGGCAGCGGCCATCACGTGGCCGCGTGGCGGCATCCGGATGCGCAGCCCCAGGGGAATCTGTTCGAGAACTATCGTCGAGCCGCGCAGACAGCGGAGCGCGCATTGTTTGATGCGATCTTCTTCGCTGACTCGCTGGCTGTCGATGAAGGCCACTATGCATCCGGCCTGTCGCGCATCGACGGACTGGAGCCGCTGACATTGCTGGGCGCGCTCGCGGCCAGCACTCAACACATCGGCTTGATCGCGACCGCGACGGCGACATACAACGAGCCATTTCACGTCGCGCGCAAGTTTGCGTCGCTCGATCGGATCTCGAATGGCCGCGCCGGCTGGAATCTGGTGACGTCGGACAATGCTGCCGAAGCTGGAAACTTCCATCGCGAAGAGCACGTCGCACACGCAGATCGCTATGCGCGGGCGCGCGAGTTCTATCAAGTCGTCACCGGCCTTTGGGATACGTGGGACGAAGGCGCGGTGCTCGCCGACAAGGCGAGCGGTCAGTACTTCGATACCTCAGCAGTGCATCGGCTCAATCACAAGGGCGAGCACTTCTCGGTGAAAGGGCCGCTCAACGTCGCCCGCTCTCCGCAAGGGTGGCCGGTCGTCGTGCAGGCGGGCAGCTCGGAAGCGGGCAAGCAGTTGGCGGCGCAAACCGCCGACGTCGTGTTCACGGCGCAGGCGTCGCTCGCCAACGCGCAAAAGTTCTATCGCGATCTCAAGGATCGCTTGCCGGCCTTCGGTCGCCATGCGGACGATTTGAAGATCATGCCGGGCGTGCTGCCCATCGTCGGCCGCACCAGGGAAGAGGCGCAAGCCAAGTTTCAGCAGTTGCAGGATCTGGTCGATCCGCGCGCTGGCGTGGCGCTGCTCGGTCGCATGATCGGCAACTTCGATCTGTCGAAGTATCCCATCGATGGGCCGTTGCCGGAGCTGCCCGAGACGCAGAGTGGCCAGCGCAGTCGTCAGCAACTGTTCACCGAGCTGGCGCGTGGCGAGAACCTGACGATTCGTGAGTTGTATCTGCGGATCGCGGGCGGTCGAGGCCATCTCACCGTCATCGGAACGGCGGAGACGGTTGCGGACGAGTTGCAGCGCTGGCTCGAAGAAGGCGGTGCGGATGGTTTCAATGTGATGCCGGCGTTGTTGCCCAACTCGCTCGAAGATTTCGCCACGTACGTCGTGCCCGAATTGCAGCGTCGGGGCATCTTCCGCACGCGCTATGAAGGCAGCACGTTGCGCGATCGGCTAGGCCTGCCACATCGTCGTTCGCAGCTGTCGACTGAGTACGTTGCGCGCACTGGCGCGGCGTGATGTCGGTTCGATCCACGGCGCTATCATTTCAACCATCGCCTTCGTTCAGCGTTGTTGACGCACTGGGACGGGTCGCGGTCGGCTGGATCGTGCCGGCCACGATGTTCGTTCTGTGGTGGCTGGCTTCGCGTTACGAATGGATGCCGCAGCAGATCCTGCCGGAGCCGGCATTGGTGTGGCAGGCGGCGGTGGATCTGGCCACGCAGGATCTGTTCGTCAATCTCTGGATCAGCCTGCGACGCCTGTTGTGGGGATTGGCAGGCGGCATCGCTGCTGGCGTCGTGCTGGGCGCATTGATGGGCGCGAGCCGAGTCATACGGCAAATCATCTATCCGACGTTCTTCGCGCTGATCCAGATTCCGACGCTGGCGTGGTTGCCGCTGTTCATGATCGTGTTCGGTATCGGCGAAGCGCTCAAGCTGGCGGTGATCGTCAAAGCGGTGATCGTGCCGGTGGCGATTCATACATTGGCGGGCATCGACGATACGCAGCCTAAACTGCGTGAGGTTGCGGCTGCGCTGCGTTTGCCGTGGAGCGTGCGCTTGCGAACGCTGGTCATCCCGGCGGGATTGCCTGCGTTCATCACCGGCTTGCGGCTCGCTCTGGCGCAGGCCTGGGTCTCGTTGCTGGCGGTCGAGTTGCTGGCGTCGAGCGAGGGCATCGGCTACCTGATGGTGTGGGGACGGCAGCTGTTCATGCTGGACATCGTATTCGTCTGCATCATCGTGATCGCGCTGGTCGGATGGGTGATGGATCGCGGCATTCAAACATTCGATCGCGTGTTGATTCGCTGGCCGCGAGCGGCGACGCCCGAGCTGACGTGGTCACGCTCGAAGGGCTACGCACGTTTGCTGCCTTGGCTATTGCCATTGACGCTGCTCGTAATGTGGCAATGGGCGAGCACCCGCGGGATCGTCGATCCGAATCTGTTGCCGGCTCCGACCACGGTGCTCGCGGAGCTGCGAGTTGGATTGCTCGATGGCACGTTGCTGAACGCGTTGTCGCATTCGTTCGCGCGAGCTCTGGCAGGTCTGCTCTTGGGCGGCGGCATCGGCGTGACTCTGGGTCTGTTGCTGGGAATGTCGCGCGCCATGGATCGATTGCTCGGCCCGACGCTGGCGACGTTGCGACAGGTGGCCGTTTTTGCGTGGGTGCCGTTGATAACCGCCTGGGTGGGAATCGGTGAGCCGGCGAAAGTCACGTTCGTGGCGCTCGCGGCGTTCTTCCCCATGTTCGTGGCGGCTCATCACGGCGTGGTCAATCGATCCGCTCAGCTCGACGAAGCGGCCCGCGCGCTGAGACTGAGCCACGGATTGAAATTGCGCGTCCTGATTCTTCCGGGCGCGGCCGCGGCGATCTTTGCCGGACTGCAGTTGGGATTGACATATGCGTGGTTGGGCGCGATCGGCTCGGAATATTTCATGCGCTCCGGGCCAGGCATCGGCGGTTTGATGATTAATGCCCAGCAGCTCGCGCGCATGGATATCGTCATTGGTGCGATGGTGCTGATCGGGCTCAGCGGCGCGCTGTTGCGTCGGCTGGGCGAGGCGATCGAGACTCGCTCGACGCGTTGGCGTACCGCGAGCCTGGTTCCATGACTCAGCCCATCGTCGAGTTCAGGCAAGTCAGCAAATCGTTTCGCGTCGCCGGCGGCGAGCTGGAAGTGATTCGTCAGTTCGACCTGAGCATCGCGCCGGGCGAGTTCGTCGCGATTCTGGGCCAGAGCGGTTGTGGCAAGTCCACGCTGCTGCGTCTACTCGCCGGCCTCGATGCCGAGTATCGCGGTGAGATTCTCATCGATGGTCGTGTCGCGAGCGGCATCGGCGCCGATCGCGGTATCGTGTTTCAGGAACCGCGACTGTTTCCCTGGCTGACAGTCGAGCGCAACGTTGCGCTAGGTCTGGTCAACGAGCCGCTCGACGAGAGTCAGCGCGCACAGCGCGTGGCCGACTACATCCGGTTGGTGAGGTTGGAAGGCTTCGAGCAGGCATTGCCGCATCAGTTATCGGGCGGGATGTCACAACGTGTGGCCATCGCGCGTGGCCTGGTCGCCAGTCCACGCATATTGATGTTGGACGAACCGTTCGGAGCGCTCGATGCCCAGACGCGGCAGCAAATGCAGGCCGAGCTGCTGGCGATTCGCGAGCGCGCCCAGATCACGACGCTGCTGGTGACTCACGATGTCGAGGAGGCAGTATTCCTGGCTGATCGAGTCGTGGTGATGGCCGCACGGCCGGGAAGGGTGAAGACCATCGCCCCGATCGAGCTGCCGCGCGTCCGGGACCGGTCCAGTTTCGAGTTTCACCAGCTGCGTCAGCGATTGATCGGCCAGCTGGTGACCGAAATCAAACCGGGCCACGACTGAATTCGTGACTGGCGCGGGACTAAGCTGATCCCGTCCGTTCTTCACCGACGAGCCCGCCATGTCTGCGACGCCCCGCGAATTTCGCTCCATCGTTCCCATGGACGGCTACGTGCACAAATTCCGGCTGGAAGCGCGCGAGGAAACCATCGCGAGCCGGCCGCAGCCGGAGTCGATCGCGCCGACGGTCAGCCTCGGATCGTTGCTCGGCAAGTTCGTGCTGGTCACGCTGGCACTCGCCGGCATTGGGGCCGCGGGCGCCCGAGTATTGATTTAATCCTCGATAGCATCGTGCTCGCCCGGCCGCGCGCCGTGACTTGATAACGCAACAACCGTTTCCGTGATCGGTGGCGAAGCTGAACTTCGCGGCCGCTCGGGCGTTGTTGCTGGGGTTTGCGCACATGTTGCAGGGCAGTGCTGATTCCTGCGCAGGCTCCCGCCCGGCGATCCGCTTGAATGCTCGTATTCACACTGGCACGCGGTTTGCTGAAGAATAAAGTCCCGACCCTGGAGAACATTTCATGTCACATCGATTGTCACGTCGCTCGATCAGCGGCGGATTGCTGGCTGCAACAGCCGCGACTCTGACTCTGCTCGGCGCGCCGGTGCATGCGAAGGACGTCGAACTGTTGAATGTTTCGTACGATCCGACGCGCGAGCTCTACGAGGAATACAACAAGGCGTTCGCCGCTCATTGGGAAAAGAAGACCGGCGACAAGGTCACCATCAAACAATCGCATGGCGGGTCGGGCAAGCAGGCGCGGTCCGTGATCGATGGTTTGCAGGCGGACGTGGTGACATTGGCGCTGGCCGCGGACATCGACGCCATCGCGACCAACGGCAAACTGCTGCCCGCCGACTGGGCCGCTCGCTTACCTCACAACAGCTCTCCGTACACATCCACCATCGTGTTCCTGGTGCGCAAGGGCAATCCCAAGGGCATCAAGGATTGGGGCGACCTGGTGAAGCCGGGCGTTTCGGTCATCACGCCGAATCCGAAGACCTCCGGCGGGGCACGTTGGAATTATCTCGCGGCGTGGGGCTGGGCATTGAAACAACCCGGCGGCAGCGCTGCAACGGCCGAAGCGTTCGTGCAAAAGCTATATAAGAATGTGCCGGTGCTGGACAGCGGCGCGCGCGGTTCGACGACGACGTTTGCTCAGCGCGGCCTGGGCGATGTATTGCTGGCGTGGGAGAACGAAGCGTTTCTCGCCTTCAAGGAATTCGGTGCCGACAAGTTCGACATCGTGGCGCCGACGGTCAGCATTCTCGCCGAGCCGCCGGTGACCATCGTCGACAAGAACGTCGAGCGTCATGGCACGCGCGCCGTCGCGCAGGCGTATCTGGAATATCTCTACACCGACGCCGGTCAGGAACTGGCGGCTCGCAACTATTATCGGCCGAGCAAGCCCGAGATCCTGGCCAAGCACGAGAAAGTGTTTCCCAAGATCGCCACCCTGGTGAGCATCGCCGACTTCGGCGGCTGGACCAAGGCCCAGGCCACGCACTTTGCCGATGGCGGCGTCTTCGACAAGATCTACAAGCCGTCGACCTGATTGGACCAGACTCAAGGAGCGACGCGGCTGGTCTCGGCGGTAGAGACCAGTCGCAAGTCCGGGAATTCTTCCACCGCAGTGTCGTTGCTGATTAACCCGAGACGCTTGAGCAAGGTTCGCAGCACATTGCGTGAAATGCCAAGCAGGCGCGCCGTCTGCACTTGATTGTGACTGCAATACGCGAACGCGTGCCGAACGATCAGCTCTTCCAGTGTTTGATACAACTCCACCGGCGGCGTCGCAAACAACTTGTCGAGTTGCATGGTGATGCCCTCAAGCGGCGATAGCGATGGCGCCGCCGCCATCTGAGGCGTGGCGACGAAACGCAGATGCTCGGGTCGAATATCGCCGTGGGCCGTTAGCAGCGCGAAGTGAATCACGTTCTCCAGTTCGCGAATATTTCCTGGCCACGGATACTGCAGCAATGCATGGCGGGTCTCAGGCGTCAGCGTTGGCGGATCGACTCGCAGCCTGTCGCTGTACTTGAACAGGAAATGCTCGGCGATCGGCATGATGTCGCCGCGCCGCTCGCGTAGTGGCGGCAACTCGAAGGCGACAACGTTGAGTCGATAGTAGAGATCCAGGCGAAAACGCCCGGCCCGGACCGCTTCGGCCAGATCGATGTTAGTGGCCGCGACCAATCTCACATCCAGCGCAATGGCCTTGCGCGATCCGACGCGCACGACCTCGCGTTCCTGCAGGACGCGCAACAGTTTTACTTGCATAGGCAGCGGCAGATCGCCGATCTCGTCCAGGAACAGCGTGCCGCCGTTCGCGGCCTCGAACCAGCCGGCGCGCGTTTCATTGGCGCCCGTGAATGCGCCGGCCTGATGACCGAACAGTTCGGCTTCCGCCAGCGTCTGTGACAGCGCACCGCAGTTCACCGCGACGAACGCGCCTTTGCGTCCGCTCTGCGCGTGCAGATGACGCGCTACCAATTCCTTGCCGGTGCCGGTTTCGCCTGTGATGAGCACCGACGCGTCGCATGCCGCCACCCGATCGAGCTGATCGAGCAGCGCTCGTGACTTTGCGTCGGCGAAGATCGCCGCCTTGGCGCGAATCGAGGCGGGATGCGCGGACGCGTCGGGATGCACCAGTAATCTTCCAGGTCGATCGCTCATAGCAGAATAGCGAGTGGCTGACGCGGGCAGTATTGATGACGAGCCACCCTCGCACAATGAGCGCGACGGCATCGCCTCATGCGCATTCTGACTGTAACTCCGCTGTTACTCACTCGGCGTTGCCGCGTGCTGCGGATTAGTGCTATTGATATTTGCTGTTACAGCATTCAGACCTCGAACAATGACCGATCATCGCACCGTCACCCGACGTTTCCTGCTCAGCTCGATTGGCCTGGGCGCACCGTTCGCGCTCACCACATGGACCTCCGTGTTTGGCGCCGGCGCACCTGCGACAGGCCCCGCTCTCGATCTGCCACGCCTGCCGGGCGGTAAACCTCGCAATATTATTTTCGTGCTGACCGACGACCATCGCTACGACGCGATGGGATTCCTCAGCAAACGCGGTTTTCCACACACGCCGAATCTCGACCGGCTGGCGCGTGACGGCGTTTACTTTCCGAATGCGTTCGTCACCACTGCGTTGTGCTCGCCATCGCGCGCGTCGATCCTGACCGGCCTGTATGCACATCAGCATCGCGTCGTCGACAACAATCATCCGATTCGTCCCGAGCTGGTGTTCTTTCCGCAGTACCTGCAACGCATCGGTTATGAAACCGCGCACATCGGCAAATGGCACATGGGCGGCGAGGAGGTCGGCGACGGGCCGCAGCGTGGCTTCGATCACTGGGTGAGCTTCGCGGGGCAGGGGACTTACCTGCCGTCTGAGGCGGGCCTGAACGTCAACGGCGTCAAGGTGCCTCAACGCGGCTACATCACCGATGAGCTCACCGACTACGCTTTGCAATGGCTGGAGAAGCGCGATGCGAAGCGGCCGTTCTATCTGACGTTGGCGCACAAGGCAGTGCATTCGGAATTCATTCCAGCGCAGCGTCACAAAGGCCGCTACTCCAAGGAACGTTTCGAACAGCCGCAGACCTGGAATCCCGCGCCCGGCAAGGAGTCGCTGCGGCCGATGTGGGTGCAGAACCAGCGTAACAGCTGGCATGGCGTCGATTTTCCGTATCACAGCGCGCTCGACGTCGGCGAGTACTACAAGCGCTACGCGGAAACGTTGCTCGCGGTCGATGACAGCCTGGGGCGACTGTTCGAACATCTGCGGAAACGAGGCGAGCTGGACTCGACGCTCATCGTGTACATGGGCGACAACGGTTTCGCATTCGGCGAGCACGGGCTCATCGATAAGCGCACGGCGTACGAAGAGTCCATGCGTGTGCCGCTGCTGATGCATTGTCCGCAGTTGTTTGGCGCGGGTACGAAGGTCAACGAGGTCGTCGCGAACATCGATATCGCTGCGACGTTGCTGGAAGTCGCCGGACTGCGCGCACCCGACACGATGGCGGGACGCAGTGCTTTGCCGTTGGCGAAAGGCGAGCGCATTCCATGGCGAGACGCGCTGCTCTATGAATATTACTGGGAGCGGAATTTTCCGCAGACCCCGACGCAGCATGCGATTCGCGGCGAACGTTACAAATACATTCGCTATCAGGGTGTCTGGGACATCGATGAGCTGTTCGACCTGCAAGCCGATCCGCTGGAGGCCAACAACCTGATTTTCTCGCCCGGGCACGAAGCCATCGTCCAGAAGCTGAACCGCCAGTTGTTCGACGTGCTCGAAGCCACCGATGGCATGTCGATGCCGCTGTCGAGCGATGCCGGCCAGGTGCAGCGGCTGCGACGAAAAGACAAGGCGAAGGCAGCGGAGTTTCCGCCCCAGCTGACCACCCCGGTGCCGAAGTAGAGTTTATTCGTCCCTCTTGGGCGGCGGCATCCACGCGATGTTTTGTTCCGAACGATGTTCGGCGGCCAGAATGTCGCCGTACAGTTCTGGCTTGCGGGCCGCGCGATAGCGATGGCCGCCTGCCTTGGTGAGCTTGTCGCGCTCGCAGGTCGCGATGGCGATGTCGTTTTCGAACGAGCGGCATTCGGCGATGACGTCGCCGAATGGATCGACCACCATCGAACAACCGTTCTTGAGCTGATCGTCATCCATGCCGATCGGATTGGAGAACACCGCATAAACGCCATTGTCGTAGGCGCGCGCGGGCAGCCATTTCATGAGCCAGGCGCGGCCTTTGAGTCCGTCGAACTCGGCGCGCAGCGGCGTCGGGTTCAGCTCGCGATTTAGCCATAGCGCTGGATCGACGAAGCCCGCGCCGGGGCGCGGGGAGGGCGTGCACATCGTCACGTGCGGCATGAAGATGATTTCAGCACCGAGCAGCGCCGTCGCGCGCACGTTCTCGATCACGTTGTTGTCGTAACAGATCAGGATCCCGCACTTCCAGCCCTTCAGCTCGAACACCACATATTCGTTGCCCGGCTTGATGTGGGGATTGATGAACGGATGGATCTTGCGATATCTGGCTTTGAGTCCGCTACCGTCGACGCAGATCTGAGCTTTGTATGTTTCGCCATCGTCGCCGCGCTCGAACAGCCCGGCCAGCACCGCGATATTGTGACGACGCGCGATGTCGATGAGTGCCGCCGTGCTTGGGCCGGAAGGGATGGCTTCAGCCAGATCCCACAGCTCCGTCTTCGAGAGCCGCCGAGCGAAGGTGTATCCGGTGATGGAGCATTCGTGAAACGCGACTACATCCGCGCCGGCTCGCGCCGCTCTCGCGGACAGCTCATCGATCGCGGCGAGATTGAAAGCCTTGTCGCCGCTGCGGTTCTCGAACTGGGCCGTGGCGATTCTCAACACTTGCGACATAGCACCTTCCTGTGAGCTCCGAGTATAAACTCCATGGCTGGAGTTCACGGAGCGAGTCCTGTGCACACGATCGAAATCGGGCAACTGATGTTACGACCACCTCGGGTCGAGGACTTCGAGCAGTATGCCGCGTTGTACGCCGAGGCGGAGCAGACGACCTTTGGGTTCATGACCTTGAGCCGCGAGGATGCCTGGTCTCGCCTGCTGCGCTTCGTGGGTCACTGGTCCGTGTTCGGCTACGGGCTGTTCGTCGCCGAGGAACGACCCTCCGGCCGGATCGTGGGAGAAATGGGCGTGGCGTATTTCCAGCGCACCGTCGATCCCAGCTGTGAAGGCTTGCCCGAGGCAGGGTGGCGTGTGGCTCAAAGCATGCGAGGACGCGGCGTGGCCACCGAAGGCATGCAGGCAATCCTGTCCTGGTTCGATAGCCAGATCGAGGCGCCGCGAACGTTTTGTTTGATTCATCCGGACAATGTCCGTTCGCAGCGGGTCGCATCCCGCCTGGGTTACCGCGAATTGAGTCGCGGCCAATTCCGGGCCGCGCCCATCATTTCATTGATCCGGGATCGAAGTCAGTAGACGGCGCCGCCTGGACGCTGGCGATGACGCATGATTTAATTCCGCCCGCCTCTCAAGGGGAGTAGCCGGAGCATTCGCTCCTGCAGTGTCGTCAGTACGGAATCTTTTCATCCGGCGCGGGTGGAAAGGCTCCCGGCGCTGCAGGCCACATCGCAGGGTGTGGGTGGCAAGACCGAAATGGGCCATTTCGTCGCTCCCCATTCACGCCGGTCTCGCGCCGACGGCTCTTGCTGAGAGGTCTTCATGAGCTCTGTCGGTACGCCACTGCTGTGGTCGTTGTTCGCCGCGTTCGTCCTGATCGCGCTGGCGATCGATTTCTTCGCACTCACCCGACAAGGCGCGCACAAAGTGACGATGCGCGAGGCCTTTGTATGGTCGCTGATCTGGGTCGGCGTCAGCGCTGCATTCGCCGCGTGGCTGTGGTGGTACCTCGGATCGAGCCCCGATGAAGCGACGCGTGCGCTGGCCAACACCAAGCTGCTGGAATTCACGACCGGCTATCTGGTCGAGAAGGCGCTGGCGGTCGACAACGTGTTCGTGTTCCTGATGGTGTTCACCTATTTCTCGGTGCCGGCCGAGTTTCAGAAGCGCGTGCTGATGTTCGGTATTCTCGGCGCGATCGTGTTGCGTGGAGCGATGATTCTGATCGGCGCCTGGATGATCGCGCGCTTTCACTGGATTCTGTATGTATTCGGCGCGTTCCTGGTCTTCACCGGCATCAAGATGTGGTGGGCAGCGGGGCAGGAGCCGGACCTGGAATCGAATCCGGCGCTCCAGTGGCTGCGTCGACGCATGCGAGTCGCGCCTGGCTACGATGGTGAAAGGATGTTCACGAGGGTCGACGGCGTGCGAGTGGCCACGCCGCTTGCGCTAGTGGTGGTGCTGATCGGCATCGTCGATGTGGTATTCGCGGTGGATTCCATTCCGGCGATTTTTGCGATCACCACCGATCCATTCATCGTGCTGACTTCGAATGTGTTCGCAATTCTGGGATTGCGCGCGCTCTATTTCCTGCTGGCGGGCATGCACGAGCGCTTTCATCTACTGTCGTACGGGCTGGCGCTGGTATTGTTATTCATCGGCGCCAAGATGCTGTTGATCGATGTGTACAAGATCCCAGTCTCGGTGTCGCTGTTCGTGACGGCTGCGATCCTGACCGCTTCGATGCTGCTTTCGCAGTTGATCGCACCGTCCGGCCGGTCCGGTACGGCTTATCCGTTCAGTGGTAAAAAGCGCGAGGGGGCCGAGCGCGGACCCTGACGCAGGGTTGATTCGTTCACCTGAATCCCGGAGTTACCGGTCAGGAGGCTGACATGCTCGATCTACCCAAGCCGATCGCCAACTACTTCGCCGCCGACCGGATCGGCGGCGATGCGCTGGCCCGATGCTTCACCGCCGAGGGTGTCGTGAAAGACGAAGGCCACGTGCACAAGGGCGCCGCGGCCATCAAGCAATGGAAGCACGAGGCGGCCAAGAAATATTCGTATACCAGCCAGCCGACGTCCTATGAGACCAAGGATGGTAAAGTGATCGTCACTGGCCGGGTCACTGGTAACTTCCCCGGCAGCCCGGTGGACCTGCGTTATTTTTTCGAGCTCGAGGGCGACCGGATCGCGTCGCTGGAGATCAAGCCTTGATGAGATATTGCGCTCTGACTGCACTGCTGATATTCGCCGCCGCCAGATCGGCGTTGGCGGTCGAAGCGGTGCCGCCGGCGCAGCTGTTGAGCATTGGTCCCGCGTATGCGGGTAGCTCCGTCAACGTGGTGGCCAATCGAAGACATTCGCTATTCACGCACGGTCGGATGCAGTTCGCTGCCTACTACGATGCGGATCATTTTATGGTTCTGGCCCAGCGCTCGCTCGATGGCGGCCCGTGGACGACGCGTCGTTCGCAGTTCAAGGGCAGCGTCGAGGACGCGCACAACTCCATCAGCATTGCCGTCGACGGCGCCGGCTTCGTGCATGTGTCGTGGGATCATCACACCAATCCTTTGAACTATGCGCGCAGCGTGCGGCCGCTCGATCTGGAGCTTGCGCCGGTCGCGCGCATGACGGGTATTGCCGAACGGCAGGTCACGTATCCGGAATTTCATTTGCTGCCGAATGGCGACCTGTTGTTCCTGTATCGCGACGGGCAGTCCGGCAACGGCCGGCTGGTCCTCAATCGATATTCGGTCAACGGGCGCGTGTGGCGGACGGTGCAGCCCAATCTCATCGACGGCAAGGGCGCGCGCAGCCCGTACTGGAATCTGGCCGTCGATCGCGCCGGTGGCGTACATCTCGCATGGACGTGGCGCGAGACACCAGACGTCGCGACCAATCATGACTTCGCGTATGCATTCTCTGCCGATGGCGGAGTGACGTGGCAAACGATCGACGGCGGCGCCTTGAAGATACCGCTCACCATCGCAAGCGATGGTTATGCAGCGAGAATTCCCACCCGCCACAATCTCATGAATCCTCCCTGGATCGCCGCGGATGCTCGCGGCCGTCCCTATATCGTCAGCTATTGGTCCGACTCACCCGATTCGCCGCCGCAGTTTCGCGTCGTGTATCACCGGGAAGGCGATTGGCGAACGGAGACCATTACGCAGCGAACGGAGAAGTTTGTCCTGGCCGGCGGAGGCACCAAGCGCCCGCCGGTATCGCGCGGTGTCTTGATTCTGGAAGGCGAGAACGCCGCGCATCTCGTCTATCGCGACGATTTGCTCGGCGCGGCGATACTGATGTCGACCAAACAAATCGGTTCGGGCGAGTGGCAAGAACGCAAGCTGACCAGTGGCCCGCTCGGTGCCTGGGAGCCGACCCTCGATCCCGTCCAGTGGCAGCAGTTCCAGCAGATTCATCTGTTCCTGCAACCGGTTCAGCAGCGTGATGGCGACGACGCGGCGGGTGCGGAAACGCCTGCGTCGGACGTCGCTGTGTTGGTGGTCGATCCCAAATAATCCAAAACAAAAAGGGGCGGCGGGTGGAGGGTTCACCCGCCGCACTCATCCTCAACAGGGCTAGTAACAGAGCGTCGCGTCCAGCACCAGGTCGCCAAACTGTCTCGGATCGTTCCAGCCCGTGCCGTTGCCGTGCCAGACGATCTGACTGTCGCGCACTCCATCGCCACCATCATCGTCGTTGACGCCGACATCTATTCCGACCACCGCGCCCGCAGTCGGCGTGCGCAACGCGGACCATGGCACCGAGTACTCGACGTTGAAGCCTTGCGCGGTCGAGGCGACGGCTCGGCTGAACGTGAGTTGATTGCTCCTGGTTCCGGCCAGGAAATTGCGCCAGTCGATCGAGAGTTGATAGTCGTTGGTGTCGTAAGTGCTGGCGTGCTCGTGACCGCCGTCGAGATACAGCTCGACGGCGTCGTTCACCCAGACATTGCCGGTGCCGGCGATTACATCGTCGCGCACTTCCACCAGCGCATATAAGTTGCTCGTATCCCATTTGAAGCGGAACGCAGCGCTGGAGTCGGCGTCGCTGCTCGGCGTGCCGCCACCGCCGGCAACCGCGCGAGTGTATGGAATCGCCGTCGCAGTGATGGCTCCCCAATCGGCGGCATTGCCGTCGATCGTCGTCGTGCCCGTGGTCTTGCATGCATTCAAGGATCCGCATGGTTTCGCGCCCAAGGTCAACTGATCGAACTGCGCAGGATTCTGCCAGCCCGTGCCATTGCCATTCCAAACGATCTGGCTGTCGCGCACACCGTCCGGAGCGTCGTTGTCGTTGACCGCGATGTCCAAGCCGATGATTCGACCGGCGGTGCCCGGCGAAACGAGCTGCGACCAGGGAATCGAATACTCGACCGTGAAGCCCTGCGCAGTCGTTGCAGCCGCGCGAGTGAACGTGATCGAGCCGCTGTTCGTCCCGGTCAGGAAACCGCGCCAATCGACGGT
>JBEVKA010000118.1:0-4101 GCA_040509855.1 Steroidobacter sp. | reverse complement strand
GGGCTGGCGCTCACCGCGATGATGTCCGCATCCTTGCCGACTTCCAGCGTGCCGATGCGATCTGCCTGCCCGAGCAGCGTCGCGGCGTCGACGGTCGCGGCGCGAATGGCCGTGGCAGGCGTCATGCCGGCCTTGACCAGCAGGCTGAATTCCTCGGCATTCGCGGCATGGCTGCCGACGCCGGCATCAGTGCCGAAGGCAATCTTCACGCCGTCGCGAAGCGCACCCGAGATGTTCTTGCCGTGAATCGCCACGGTTTCTTCCGCCTTCTTCAGCGTATTCAGCGAACGAGCGCCGGCTTTGGCTTGAGCATAAGCGGCATGCGGAGCGACCATGGTCGGCACCAGCCACGCGTTGCGCTTCTTGAATAGCGCGTTGGTCTCCGCGTCGGTGAACGTGCCGTGTTCGATCGAATCGACGCCGGCTTCGAGTGCGGCCTTGATGCCATTTTTGCCGTGCGCATGTGCGGCTACTTTGCGGCCGAACATGTGCGCGGTCTCGACAATGGCCTGCATCTCATCCGCGAACATTTGTTGATTCAAGCCGCCGGCGATGTTGCTGTTCACACCACCCGTCGCGGCGAACTTGATGACGTCTGCACCTTGTGAGATCTGTTCGCGAACGGCGCGGCGGCAGTCATCCGGACCGTTGCAAATATTGTTGGCGTGAGCGTGCACGGCTTCGGTGATGTCACGGTTGGTGTTGTTGGAGCCGTCACCGTGCCCACCGGAAATCGAAATGCCACGTCCGGCGACATACAGCGTCGGGCCGGCGAGCAATCCACTGTTGATGCCATCGCGCAGCGCCGTGACGCTGCGAACTTCCGAGCCGAGATCACGCAGCGTCGTGAATCCTGCTTCCAGCGTGCGGCGAGCGTTGTCGATGCCGACCACCATATTGTCTTCGACGTCGCGATTGTTCTGCTCCAGGCGCGCTCGCATTTTGTTGTCGTCGTTGAAGATGTGAACGTGCATGTCGATCAAGCCGGGCAGCACGAACTGCTTGCTCAGGTCGACCAGCTTCGCGCCACTCTCCGGCGCCACCAGCCCATCGCGAACCGCTTCGATCTTGCCATCGCGCACGATGAGCGTAGTCGCGCCACGCGGCGCGTTGCCCGGCCGATCGAGCAGGGCGCCCGCATGAATGTAGACGACCTTCGTCGTGGGAGCCGGCGCTTGCGCCGTGCTGGGGCTCGCGCTCAGCACAGCCAGCGCGCCGGCCAGCGCCATCGACGAACGGGACAGGAGCGATCGCTGCATCGTTGATTCTCGTTTGAAGGCGGAAGCGGGCGATATTAGGCGGGCGCCCCGGCGGCATCCAGCCCGCCGGGAATTCACCCGGCTTGGCATTTGGAGCGGCGGGAACGAGAATCCCGCGCCAGCGCCCCATTCGCGGGCCGATTTGACTGAATGAGCGACCCAGCGTGACCCATCTGTTCGATCCATTGCCCCTGGCGCGGGGGCCGGCGATGAAAAATCGCTTCATGCTCGCGCCGCTGACCAATCTGCAGAGTCATCCGGACGGGCGATTGTCGGATGCCGAGTATCACTGGCTGACCATGCGTGCGCGAGGCGGGTTCGCCTTGACGTCCACTTGCGCGTCTCACGTGCAAGCGGTCGGACAAGGATTTCCGGGCCAGCTCGGCGTCTTCGGCGATCAGCATCTGGAAGGACTCACGCGTCTCGCCAAAGGCATCAAGGCGCACGGCTCGCTGGCCTCGGTACAGCTGCATCACGCCGGCAGTCGTTCGCCCAAGGACCTGGTGGGCACGCCAGTGTGTCCGTCGGATCATGAGAAGAGCGGCGCACGAGGTTTGACGGCCGCGGAAGTGGAACAGCTGCGCGATGATTTCATCGCCGCCGCCAAGCGAGCCGAGCGTGCCGGATTCGACGGCGTGGAGATACACGGCGCGCACGGCTACGTCCTGGCGCAATTCCTGTCATCGGAAATCAACAAGCGCACCGACCGTTATGGCGGCAGCCTCGAAAACCGGGCACGCATCATTTTCGAGATCATCGATGGCGTTCGCGCGCAGTGCCGGCCCGACTTCCAAGTCGGCTTGCGGCTGTCGCCAGAGCGCTTTGGTCTGCAGCTGCTGGAGATTCGCGACGTCGCGGCCGAGCTGCTGCGTCAGGGCAAGATCGATTACCTCGACATGTCGCTCTGGGATGTGACGGCCGAGCCGGCCGACGCGGCGCTCAAAGGTCGCTCGCTCATGAGTTACTTCACCGACTTGCCTCGTGGGCAGGTTCGCTTGGGCGCGGCTGGCAAAGTGCTGAGTGCGCAGGTGGCGCGTGGTGTGCTGGAAGGCGGTTGTGACTTCGCCATCATCGGCCGTGCAGCCATCCTGAGTCATGACTTTCCCGAGCGCGTGCGTCTCGATCCGAATTATCAGACGCCGCCGTTGCCGGTGACGGAACAGCATCTGCGCGAGCAGGGGCTGGGCGACGCATTCATCACCTACATGCGCACCTGGCAAGGTTTTGTTACGGAGGCTGCATGAGAATCGCGACTTATAACGTCAACAGCGTTCACGCACGGCTGCCGAGCCTGACGCGCTGGCTGCAGGAAACGTCGCCCGACGTGGTGTGCCTGCAGGAATTGAAGACGCCGAGCGAAAAATTTCCCGAGCCGGCGATTCGCGAGGCCGGCTACGGCGTGATCTGGCACGGGCAGAAGAGTTACAACGGCGTCGCGATCCTCACCAAAGGGTGCGAGCCGGTCGAGCGGTGTCGCGTGCTGCCCGGCGATCCCGAGGATCTGCACAGTCGTTATATCGAAGCCGATGTGCGCGGCATCACCATTGGTTGTTTGTATTTGCCCAACGGCAATCCCGCGCCCGGGCCCAAGTTCGATTACAAGCTGCGCTGGCTGGAACGCCTGATCGTGCACGCTGCTGAGTTGGTCGGCAGCGGGACGCCGGTGGTGCTGGCGGGCGATTACAACGTCATTCCAACGGGCAATGATGTCTACAAGCCGGAGCGTTGGGTGGACGACGCGCTGTTTCGTGTCGAGACGCGAGAGGCGTTTGGGCGACTGGTCGCGCAGGGCTGGACAGATGCCGTGCGTCACCTGCATCCCGAAGAAACGATCTACACGTACTGGGATTACTTTCGCGACGCGTTCGGCCGCAATGCCGGGCTGCGCATCGATCATCATTTGTTGAACGCGCCGGCGTCCAGCCGGCTCACGGGAGCCGGCGTGGACAGGCATGTGCGTGGCTGGGAAAAGGCCAGCGATCACGCACCGACGTGGATCGAGCTCGCGGATTGAGCCGATCGCGTATCAGCGGTTCACGTTCCGGTTGTAGATGTTCCCGTTGCCATCCGTGCGTCGATCGTTCGTCGATGTCGTGCCTGTGGCCTGACTCGTCGCATACACGACGTAGCCATTGCTGCTGTTGGTCGACCCGATGCCGTCGAGGTGGACACTGTTGTCGTTGAAGCGGTTGTTGGTGCCGGTGGCGCAGCAGTCGCTGTGGGTGCGGACCTGGAATGCGTCGACGACATTTGAATTGCCGTTGCGTCGGCCGGTGTTGAAACGCACGATCGAGTTGACGCCTTTGATGTCGACGAAGCTGTCGGCGCTGTTCTGTCCGCTGATCCCGGTGCCGTCGAAATCGTTGTATTCGATGAGGGTGCCGGTCGCGCCTTCCTTCACGTCGATGTGCTCGGCAGTGATGCCGGCCATGAAGTCCACCTGACGAATGACGTTGTCGACGACGGTGTGCTCATACGTCGAGGTGCCGCCGTCCGAGCCGACGTACACGCCTTCGCCATACTGCGCTTGATACTTGCCCGTGGCGTAGATCTGCGAATGCTCGATCGTGTTGTACGAGCTGCCGTCGCGGAAGTGCACGGCTTCATCGCCCACGTCATGCACGGTCAAGCCGGTGATGAGGTTGTTGTTGGCATTGTCGAGCATGATGCCCTTCTGCGCCGTTTCGACTTCCAGGTTGCGCAGCTCCCAGTAGTCGCCCGTCAGGTGAATGCCATAAGAACCGTCATCGTCGGCGACTCCGCGCAGCACGGGCGGATTGGCGGCATCGCATCCCTGCAGCACGATGCGATTCGAAGCAGTGCCGCTGCGGCCGGAATAGAA